>NZ_LLYW01000073.1 GCF_001484195.1 Thermococcus celericrescens | reverse complement strand
ATAATTCTGCTTTTTACCCTTGTTGGAGTTCCCACTGATGCCCTTCGGATAGCCAACAACAATCCTTGAAACACCCATCTGGTAGAGCCTTTCAACTGTTTGCCTCACCCTCGTGTTAATGTAGTGCCTCGCCTGGAGTTTAGCCTTCAAGTGCATTCCTGAGAGTTTCTTACTCTTCTTTGCCCCGCTTTTGTTGATTTTGGATTGATACTCTGCTATCCGTTTTTGCCAGTAAAAATCAATGCTCTTGAGCGGTCTCCCGTTCACTAAGAAGCTTTCCCCGTTCTCAACGTAAACGGCCATCAGGTTGTTCACTCCCAAGTCAATTCCCGCTGAAAGGTTGCCCAAGGGTTGTCTTGGAAGCTTGACCCATTCTTCACCCCGAAGTTTCTTCTCGACGCTTATGCTGATGTGAGCATACCATTTTCGTCTTATTGGATCGTAAGTTATTTCTAATCACCCTTGCTTGCCCTTTAAGTGTATTCTCCCTTTAAACTGGACTTCGAGGCGTTTGAACTTTTCGAGGCCTTTGAGGATTAGTTTGTTTCCTTCAATTTTGTATTGGTCGTTTCTGAGGACTATTAAGCCTTCTCCCTTGATGTAGTTTGGTGGTTTGGGTTTGAGCCAGTTGGGGGGTTCTCCGTTCCGCGTGTTCCTTAAGAGTGAGAAGAAGCTTCTCCAGCTTTCGGCGTTCTTCCTGCAGATTTGTTGAACTGTTGCCGAGCCTATTTCGGATTTGAATGTTCCTCTTGGGTTTTTGAGGGTTGTAGTTTTACCGTTATTGACCGCTTCATTCTAAAGTATGGTAATGTTTTTTAGGCTTTAAAATAGTTTTGCTTTCCTGTTTAAAGGCTGTTGGGCGGTTTACTGCATCCCCACCCTAAAGGACGAGGCCTTCAGAAGAAAAAAGTAACAGAAGGGCAGGGTTTTTGCGCCGTCGTGGATTTGTGCAAAATTTTAAAAGCACATG
>NZ_LLYW01000072.1 GCF_001484195.1 Thermococcus celericrescens | reverse complement strand
AGAAACATTCAAATCCGAAATAGGCTCGGCAACGGTTCAACAAATCTGCAGGAAGAACGCCGAAAGCTGGAGAAGCTTCTTCTCACTCTTAAGGAACACGCGGAACGGAGAACCCCCCCAACTGGCTCAAACCCAAACCACCAAACTACATCAAGGGAGAAGGCTTAATAGTCCTCAGAAACGACCAATACAAAATTGAAGGAAACAAACTAATCCTCAAAGGCCTCGAAAAGTTCAAACGCCTCGAAATTCAATTCAAGGGGAGAATACACTTAAAGGGCAAGCAAGGGCGATTAGAAATAACTTACGATCCAATAAGACGAAAATGGTATGCTCACGTGAGCTACACGGTGGAGGGAAGGCTTTATGGTCAAGAGTGGGTTGAACTCCCAAGACAGCCATTGGGGAACCTTCCAGCCGGAATAGACTTGGGAGTGAACAACCTGATGGCCGTTTACGTTGAGAACGGGGAAAGCTTCTTAGTGAACGGGAGACCGCTTAAGAGCATTGATTTTTACTGGCAAAAACGGATAGCAGAGTATCAGTCCAAAATCAATAAATCGGGAGCTAAAAAGAGTAAGAAACTCTCAGGAATGCACTTGAAGGCTAAACTCCAGGCGAGGCACTACATTAACACGAGGGTGAGACAAACAGTTGAAAAGCTCTATCGTCTCGGTGTTTCAAGGATTGTTGTTGGCTATCCGAAGGGCATCAGTGGGAACTCCAACAAGGGTAAAAAGCAGAATTATCTCCTCTCCCACGTCTGGCGGTTTAATTACGTTATCAAACGCTTGAAGGAAGTTGCTGGGGAGTATGATATTCGGGTTTTGGTTGTGGACGAGGTTTTCACGTCTAAGCGTTGTCCCGTCTGCGGGAGGCCTCACGAGGGGGCTCGCTTCCTTCGTGGTTTGTTTAAGTGTCCCGAGACGGGGCTTGTCTTCAATTCAGACTTGGTTGGGGCGTTTAATATTTTGAAGA
>NZ_LLYW01000071.1 GCF_001484195.1 Thermococcus celericrescens | reverse complement strand
CTGGCTCAAACCCAAACCACCAAACTACATCAAGGGAGAAGGCTTAATAGTCCTCAGAAACGACCAATACAAAATTGAAGGAAACAAACTAATCCTCAAAGGCCTCGGAAAGTTCAAACGCCTCGAAATTCAATTCAAGGGGAGAATACACTTAAAGGGCAAGCAAGGGTGATTAGAAATAACTTACGACACCGTTAAGCGGAAATGGTATGCTCATATTTCATAACACGGTGGAGGGAAGGCTTTATGGTCAAGAGTGGGTTGAACTCCCAAGACAGCCCTTGGGCAACCTTTCAGCGGGAATTGACCTTGGAGTAAACAATTTAATGGCCGTTTACGTTGAGAACGGGGAAAGCTTCTTGGTGAACGGGAGACCGCTTAAGAGCATTGATTTTTACTGGCAAAAACGGATAGCAGAGTATCAGTCCAAAATCAATAAATCGGGAGCTAAAAAGAGTAAGAAACTCTCAGGAATGCACTTGAAGGCTAAACTCCAGGCGAGGCACTACATTAACACGAGGGTGAGGCAAACAGTTGAAAGGCTCTACCAGATGGGTGTTTCAAGGATTGTTGTTGGCTATCCGAAGGGCATCAGTGGGAACTCCAACAAGGGTAAAAAGCAGAATTATCTCCTCTCCCACGTCTGGCGGTTTAATTACGTTATCAAACGCTTGAAGGAAGTTGCTGGGGAGTATGATATTCGGGTTTTGGTTGTGGACGAGGTTTTCACGTCTAAGCGTTGTCCCGTCTGCGGGAGGCCTCACGAGGGGGCTCGCTTCCTTCGTGGTTTGTTTAAGTGTCCCGAGACGGGGCTTGTCTTCAATTCAGACTTGGTTGGGGCGTTTAATATTTTGAAGAAGGTTGTGAAAACCATAACCCCGAGTCTGAGCGG
>NZ_LLYW01000070.1 GCF_001484195.1 Thermococcus celericrescens | reverse complement strand
GGTCTTCAACCCTCCGGGACSKTCTCCCAATTACCCCTCCCTTGAGCGTACAAACCGCCCAAGTTCAGGGTTATCGTTCCCACAGCCCTCTTCAAAATATTAAACGCCCCAACCAAGTCTGAATTGAAGACAAGCCCCGTCTCGGGACACTTAAACAAACCACGAAGGAAGCGAGCCCCCTCGTGAGGCCTCCCGCAGACGGGACAACGCTTAGACGTGAAAACCTCGTCCACAACCAAAACCCGAATATCATACTCCCCAGCAACTTCCTTCAAGCGTTTGATAACGTAATTAAACCGCCAGACGTGGGAGAGGAGATAATTCTGCTTTTTACCCTTGTTGGAGTTCCCACTGATGCCCTTCGGATAGCCAACAACAATCCTTGAAACACCCATCTGGTAGAGCTTTTCAACTGTTTGTCTCACCCTCGTGTTAATGTAGTGCCTCGCCTGGAGTTTAGCCTTCAAGTGCATTCCTGAGAGTTTCTTACTCTTTTTAGCTCCCGATTTATTGATTTTGGACTGATACTCTGCTATCCGTTTTTGCCAGTAAAAATCAATGCTCTTAAGCGGTCTCCCGTTCACTAAGAAGCTTTCCCCGTTCTCAACGTAAACGGCCATTAAATTGTTTACTCCAAGGTCAATTCCCGCTGAAAGGTTGCCCAAGGGCTGTCTTGGGAGTTCAACCCACTCTTGACCATAAAGCCTTCCCTCCACCGTGTTATGAAATATGAGCATACCATTTCCGCTTAACGGTGTCGTAAGTTATTTCTAATCACCCTTGCTTGCCCTTTAAGTGTATTCTCCCCTTGAATTGAATTTCGAGGCGTTTGAACTTTCCGAGGCCTTTGAGGATTAGTTTGTTTCCTTCAATTTTGTATTGGTCGTTTCTGAGGACTATTAAGCCTTCTCCCTTGATGTAGTTTGGTGGTTTGGGTTTGAGCCAGTTGGGGGGTTCTCCGTTCCGTTTGTTCCTTAAGAGTGAGAAGAA
>NZ_LLYW01000069.1 GCF_001484195.1 Thermococcus celericrescens | reverse complement strand
CAAAACTATTTTAAAGCCTAAAAAAACATTACCATACTTTAGAATGAAGCGGTCAATAACGGTAAAACTCAACCCTCAAAAACCCAAGAGAAACATTCAAATCCGAAATAGGCTCGGCAACAGTTCAACAAATCTGCAGGAAGAACGCCGAAAGCTGGAGAAGCTTCTTCTCACTCTTAAGGAACACGCGGAACGGAGAACCCCCCAACTGGCTCAAACCCAAACCACCAAACTACATCAAGGGAGAAGGCTTAATAGTCCTCAGAAACGACCAATACAAAATTGAAGGAAACAAACTAATCCTCAAAGGCCTCGAAAAGTTCAAACGCCTCGAAATTCAATTCAAGGGGAGAATACACTTAAAGGGCAAGCAAGGGCGATTAGAAATAACTTACGATCCAATAAGACGAAAATGGTATGCTCACATCAGCATAAGCGTCGAGAAGAAACTTCGGGGTGAAGAATGGGTCAAACTCCCAAGACAACCCTTGGGCAACCTTTCAGCGGGAATTGACTTGGGAGTGAACAACCTGATGGCCGTTTACGTTGAGAACGGGGAAAGCTTCTTAGTGAACGGGAGACCGCTCAAGAGCATTGATTTTTACTGGCAAAAACGGATAGCAGAGTATCAATCCAAAATCAACAAAAGCGGGGCAAAGAAGAGTAAGAAACTCTCAGGAATGCACTTGAAGGCTAAACTCCAGGCGAGGCACTACATTAACACGAGGGTGAGGCAAACAGTTGAAAGGCTCTACCAGATGGGTGTTTCAAGGATTGTTGTTGGCTATCCGAAGGGCATTAGTAGGAACTCCAACAAGGGTAAAAAGCAGAATTATCTCCTCTCCCACGTCTGGCGGTTTAATTACGTTATCAAACGCTTGAAGGAAGTTGCTGGGGAGTATGATATTCGGGTTTTGGTTGTGGACGAGGTTTTCACGTCTAAGCGTTGCCCCGTTTGCGGGAGGCCTCACGAGGGGGCTCGCTTCCTTCGTGGTTTGTTTAAGTGTCCCGAGACGGGGCTTGTCTTCAATTCAGACTTGGTTGGGGCGTTTAATATTTTGAAGAGGGCTGTGGGAACGATAACCCTGAACTTGGGCGGTTTGTACGCTCAAGGGAGGGGTAATTGGGGGAAGACCGGGCCGGAGGGGTCGAAGACCCGCTTTTTAGTGGGTTTGAATGAGACCCCTCAAACCTCTCCGCCCTTAGCGAGGGGTTAGGCAAACCCCCGCCCTTCACGACGGGAAGGAGGTCAGGTTGCACTTGCGATCGTCTTTGAG
>NZ_LLYW01000068.1 GCF_001484195.1 Thermococcus celericrescens | reverse complement strand
GCATTGAAGCACAGAGGCAACAAGAGCACATTAACGAAATAACCGAAGGAATGCGCTTCGTCTCAGAAACAAGCGCAGAAAGCGTCAGAGCAATGGACGAATTCGAGGCGGCAGTAAACGAAGTCGTCACAATAGCCAACGAAGGCAGACAAAAAGGCGAAATCTCAGCCAAACAAATCGAAAGCATCCAAGAAATGATGAGCAACATCGAAAGCACAGTCAGAAAAGTCTCTGAGATGAGTAGGAGTATTGAGGAGATTACGAACGTGATCACCAACATTGCCGAGCAGACGAACTTACTCGCCTTAAACGCGGCCATTGAAGCGGCCAGAGCCGGCGAGGCTGGAAGGGGTTTCGCTGTGGTTGCCCAGGAGATTAGGAAGCTTGCGGAGGAGAGTAAGCAGGCTGCGGACAACATCAAGAACATTATTGACCAGATCACCGGCGAAATCCGCGACGCCGTCGACAGCACCCAGAAGGGCGTCACCGTGGTAAGTGAAAGCGCGGACACGCTCAGAGAAACCATAACGTACCTAACCAACATAGCCGACCTGCTTCAGGATGCTAGTTCGAGAATGAGTGAGGTTAAGGAGCAGATCGTCAAGACGCAGGATGAGGTTGAGAATGCTTTGAGGTCGCTTGAGAACCTGGCTGCGAGTGCCGAGGAAACCACCGCCTCGGCAGAAGAAGTCAGTTCAGCAGTGGAAGAGCAGACTGCAGCAACCGAAGAACTCGAAAGAGCCGCCAAAGACCTCAAAA
>NZ_LLYW01000067.1 GCF_001484195.1 Thermococcus celericrescens | reverse complement strand
AGGAAAGCGAAAAACATTTAAGCAATAAAACACACCATACATTAAGGGGTTCACAATGAAGCCTGAATCACCGAGAATCAAGAGGACAAGACATGCAAAACACTTCTTAACCTATCACTTTGTCTGGATACCAAAATACGGGAGGGACATTCTCGTTGGAAAAGTCGCTGAAAGGCTCAAAGAAATGCTCAAGGAATACTCCCAAGAAATCGGGTGTGAGGTCATTGCACTCGAAGTAATGCCAGACCACGTTCACGTTTTCCTCCAGGCAAAGCCAAACCTCTCGCCGGCCCAAATAGTGAACCACCTGAAGGGCAAAACCGCCAGAAAACTCCTTCAAGAATTCCCCGAACTGAGGAGTAAAACAACGCACGGCAGGCTCTGGTCCCGCTCCTACTTCGTCGCCTCAGTCGGCTACATAACTGATGAGATCGTCAAACACTACGTTGAAACCCAATGGGAGCGTGAGTTGAAACGAAGAGGAGCGTAACCCTCAAACTCCAGCCCTCGAAGGCCCAAAAGAAAATCCTCTTCGAGTTAGCCGACGTTGGAGCCAAAGTCTGGAACAGGGTGAACTACCTTCGCAGGCAAGAATTCTTCGAGGGCAAACCCGTTGATTTCCTTAAAACCGAGAAAACCGTTTACGAGGAATTCAAAAAA
>NZ_LLYW01000066.1 GCF_001484195.1 Thermococcus celericrescens | reverse complement strand
CTGAAGGCCTCGTCCTTTAGGGTGGGGATGCAGTAATCGAAAGACCAGCCTGAAGGCAGGAAAGCAAAACTATTTTAAAGCCTAAAAAACATTACCATACTTTAGAATGAAGCGGTCAATAACGGTAAAACTACAACCCTCAAAAACCCAAGAGAAACATTCAAATCCGAAATAGGCTCGGCAACGGTTCAACAAATCTGCAGGAAGAACGCCGAAAGCTGGAGAAGCTTCTTCTCACTCTTAAGGAACACGCGGAACGGAGAACCCCCCAACTGGCTCAAACCCAAACCACCAAACTACATCAAGGGAGAAGGCTTAATAGTCCTCAGAAACGACCAATACAAAATTGAAGGAAACAAACTAATCCTCAAAGGCCTCGAAAAGTTCAAACGCCTCGAAATTCAATTCAAGGGGAGAATACACTTAAAGGGCAAGCAAGGGCGATTAGAAATAACTTACGATCCAATAAGACGAAAATGGTATGCTCACGTGAGCTACACGGTGGAGGAGAAGCTAATCAATGGTGAGTGGGTTGAACTCCCAAGACAGCCATTGGGGAACCTCTCGGCGGGAATTGACCTTGGAGTAAACAACCTGATGGCCGTTTACGTTGAGAACGGGGAAAGCTTCTTAGTGAACGGGAGACCGCTTAAGAGCATTGATTTTTACTGGCAAAAACGGATAGCAGAGTATCAGTCCAAAATCAATAAATCGGGAGCTAAAAAGAGTAAGAAACTCTCAGGAATGCACTTGAAGGCTAAACTCCAGGCGAGGCACTACATTAACACGAGGGTGAGACAAACAGTTGAAAAGCTCTATCGTCTCGGTGTTTCAAGGATTGTTGTTGGCTATCCGAAGGGCATCAGTGGGAACTCCAGCAAGGGTAAAAAGCAGAATTATCTCCTCTCCCACGTCTGGCGGTTTAATTACGTTATCAAACGCTTGAAGGAAGTTGCTGAGGAGTATGATATTCGGGTTTTGGTTGTGGACGAGGTTTTCACGTCTAAGCGTTGTCCCGTCTGCGGGAGGCCTCACGAGGGGGCTCGCTTCCTTCGTGGTTTGTTTAAGTGTCCCGTGATGGGGCTTGTCTTCAATTCAGACTTGGTTGGGGCGTTTAATATTTTGAAGAGGGCTGTGGGAACGATAACCCTGAACTTGGGCGGTTTGTACGCTCAAGGGAGGGGTAATTGGGGGAAGACCGTCCCGGAGGGGTTGAAGACCCGCTTTTTAGTGGGTTTGAATGAGACCCCTCAAACCTCTCCGCCATTAGCGAGGGGTTAGGCAAACCCCCGCCCCTCACGGCGGGGAAGAGGTCAGCCCCGGCCACCTTTACGCCGAGCTCCTCCCTCCAGAGGACGTCCTTTATCATGCCCGCCGTCACGGTGGTCGAGCCAGAGGAGTCCCAGTCCATCCCGATGACGTTGTTGAAGGCCTGGAACCAGACCGGGTCGGAGAGCCTTTCCAGGAGTCCCTTCGTTCCGTACTCCTCAACCGCCAGAACCAGCACTAACCGGGTGAGCTCCCTCATCCTCTGGGCCAGCCACGCCGGAACGTGGCCGCCGTGGAGGGGCAGGTCGGCGATATTCCTCATC
>NZ_LLYW01000065.1 GCF_001484195.1 Thermococcus celericrescens | reverse complement strand
GGGCATGTAGGGGACGGGGTATCTTTTGTCGCCCCTCCCGTAGTCAGGCGGCAGGTAGACCCATATCCTCCTCGTCCTGTTGAGCTGGGGTATGAACATCTTGAAAGTCGTCACGTTCCCGACTATCGTATGCGTGCCAACTTCGGTTTCCTCCACATAATCGCGCCAGTGGTAACTCGTGAACTCGTACCTCCCGCCCTCCTCCAGCACCATGGTCCTGCTCGGAATTTCCTCGCCGTCTCTGCCCTTCTCAACGGTCTCCCACGAGCCGCGGGTGAACTTGAACTCGATCTTGGCTCCTTTCTTGAATTCCAGCGTTATCTCCCACTTCCCGTCGTCGCGCTTCCGGAGTCTGTGGTTTTCGTTAGGATTGAATAGGTGCAGTTACTTTTTTCTTCTGAAGGCCTCGTCCTTTAGGGTGGGGATGCAGTAATCGAAAGACCAGCCTGAAGGCAGGAAAGCAAAACTATTTTAAAGCCTAAAAAACATTACCATACTTTAGAATGAAGCGGTCAATAACGGTAAAACTACAACCCTCAAAAACCCAAGAGAAACATTCAAATCCGAAATAGGCTCGGCAACGGTTCAACAAATCTGCAGGAAGAACGCCGAAAGCTGGAGAAGCTTCTTCTCACTCTTAAGGAACACGCGGAACGGAGAACCCCCAACTGGCTCAAACCCAAACCACCAAACT
>NZ_LLYW01000064.1 GCF_001484195.1 Thermococcus celericrescens | reverse complement strand
GTCCTCGCCCCGGGCCGCTTTCCCAGCAGCGGAATCGAGAGGAGGACAAGCATCAGCGGCCAGGTGTAGTTGAGCGCCTGCGCCTCCTGTGCGGGTAAGCGGTCGTAGGCCGAGAAGAGCACGATGTAGTACAGGAGGGGGTTTATCAGGCCGAGGTAGGCCGAGCGGAGGTTCTCCCTCCGGGGAGAGAATTCCCTCACGTAGAGGATTCCGAAGAGCATGAGTGAGGTTAGGGAGGCGTAGAACAGGAGCTGGAGCGGACTCATGTAGCGCAGGGAGAGCTTGAAGGCCGAGGCAACCGTTGACCACAGCAGCACCGCACCGACGGCGTGTTTTTTGGACATTGCTTCAACTCATTCTAGGGACATATATAAATTCAGCGATTTTGGCTTTCCGAATAAAATTTGGTTCTGCCCCCGTTACCAGCTGACCTCCTCCCCGCCGTGAAGGGCGAGGGTTCCAACGAGTTAATCCCTCGCTAAAGGCGGAGAGGTTTGAGGGGTTTCATTCAGACCCAAACTAAAGCGGGTCTTCGACCCCTCTGGCCGGGCCTTCGGCCAGTTACCCCTCCCTTGAGCGTACAAACCGCCCAAGTTCGGGGTTATGGTTTCCACAGCCCTCTTCAAAATATTAAACGCTCCAACCAAGTCGGAGTTGAAGATAAGCCCCGTTGCGGGACACTTAAACAATCCCCGAACAAATCTCGCCCCCTCGTGATGCTTCCCGCAGACGGGGCAAAGCTTAGAAGTGAAAGCCTCATTAACAACCTCAACCAGAATACCATACTCCTCGGCCACCTCCTTGAGCCGTTGAATCACAGTATTGAAACGCCAAACGTGAGAGAGGACAAAATTTTGCTTTTTACCCTTATTTGGCTTTTTGGCAATACCTTTGGGATAACCAACCACAATCCTCGAAACTCCGAGGCGGTAGAGCTTTTCAACGGTTTGCCTAACTGCAGTGTTGATGTAATGCCTGGCTTGGAGCTTAGCCTTCTCGTGCATTCTCTTGAGTTTCCTGCTTCTCTCCTGCCCTGACTTGTTGAGTTTTGACTGGTATTCCGCAATCCTCCTCCGCCAGTAAAAATCAATGCTCTTCACGGGACGCCCGCTAACAAGAAAGCTCTCTCCGTTCTCGACGTAAACGGCCATCAGGTTGTTTACTCCAAGGTCAATTCCAGCGGAGAGGTTACCCAAGGGGTCTCTTGGGAGCTTAATCCATTCTTCACCATAAAGCCTTTCTTCCACAGTGTATGAAATGTGAGCATACCATTTCCGTCTTGCTGGATTGTATTGAATTTCCAGCCTCCCCTGCTTGCCTCTCAAGTGTATTCTACCTTTAAACTGGACTTCGAGGCGTTTGAACTTGCCGAGGCCCTTGAGGATTAACTTATTGCCTTCAATCTGATACTGGTCGTTCCTGAGGACGATTAATGGCTTTCTCCGTTTATCTTTCTTCAAGTAGTTCGGTGGTTTTGGTTTAAATTCTTCTGGTAGTTCGCCTTCTTTTTTCTTTTTAATGAGGGCGAAGAAGCTTCTCCAGGCTTCGGCGTTCTTCCTGCAAATTTGCTGAACTGTTGCCGAGCCGATTTCCTTTTTGAATTCCTCGTAAACGGTTTTCTCGGTTTTAAGGAAATCAACGGGTTTGCCCTCGAAGAATTCTTGCCTGCGAAGGTAGTTCACCCTGTTCCAGACTTTGGCTCCAACGTCGGCTAACTCGAAGAGGATTTTCTTTTGGGCCTTCGAGGGCTGGAGTTTGAGGGTTACGCTCCTCTTCGTTTCAACTCACGCTCCCATTGGGTTTCAACGTAGTGTTTGACGATCTCATCAGTTATGTAGCCGACTGAGGCGACGAAGTAGGAGCGGGACCAGAGCCTGCCGTGCGTTGTTTTACTCCTCAGTTCGGGGAATTCTTGAAGGAGTTTTCTGGCGGTTTTGCCCTTCAGGTGGTT
>NZ_LLYW01000063.1 GCF_001484195.1 Thermococcus celericrescens | reverse complement strand
CGGTGGCCTGGGCTATGGCGAAGGCGTTCGGATCGCCGTACTTCTCCTCCATGGCCTCGCTGAAGGCCTTGGTGGCGAGCCTCAGAGCGGTGGCACAGCCACAGCCGGCACAGGCGGCGTGACCGGGTGCCCAGTACTCGCGAGTGGTAATCGGGGGTTTTCTAACGGCCATCTTCATCACCTCACAGAATCTCTTTCCTCAGGCCGATCCAGTTGACCTCATCAACGGCCTCTCCGTTGAGGGCCTTCTGGGCAATCGCGAGTGCCTCGTCAAGGTCCTTGAAGGTGACGTCCCTGCCTCCGAGGCCGAGGATGAAGTCAACGATCTTCGGCTTCTCGCTCTCGTTGATGAGCGCCCTGCTGAAGTCTTGGAAGAGGGCTCCACCGACGCTGAAGGTGACGTTCTTCTCGAGGAGCGCGAGAACCTTCGCCTTCTTGGCGAGCGCGCGAACCTCCTCAACCGGGAACGGTCTGTAAACGGTCATCTTGGCCACACCGACCTTGATGCCCTGCTCGCGGAGGTGGTCAACGTACTCCTTGACGGTTCCGGCGAGTGAACCCATGGTGACGAAGATTATCTCGGCGTCCTCAGTGCGGTACTCCTCGATCTTCTGGTACTTCCTGCCGAACTTCTTCTCGAACTCCGCGAATGCCTCGTCTATGACCTTCTTGGCGTTCTCGTTGGCCTCCCAAACAGTGTACCTGGCCTCCATGTAGTGGGCCGGGAAGGCGAGGGTACCCTGGGTGACCGGCCTGGCCGGGTCGAGGTAAGCATGCTTAGGCTCGTACTCGCCGAGGAACTCGTCAACGAGCTCCTGGTCGGGTATCTCGACCGGCTCAACGGTGTGGGTCAGGATGAAAGCGTCGAATCCAACCATCGCCGGGAGAAGGACCTTCTCGTTCTCGGCGACCTTGTAGGCGATGAGTATGAGGTCAAGGGCCTCCTGGTTGTTCTCGGCGTAGAACTGGAGCCAGCCGGTGTCGCGCTCGCTGATGGTGTCCTGCCAGTCGTTCCAGATGTTGATCGGAGCGCTCAGCGCGCGGTTTCCAACGGCGATGACTATCGGAAGCCTCATGCCGGCGGCGATGAAGAGTATCTCGTGCATGAGGGCGAGACCCTGGGAAGCGGTTGCGGTGAAGGTTCTAACACCGGCCGCCGAGGCACCGACACAGGCTGAAATCGCCGAGTGCTCGCTCTCGACCTTGATGAACTCGGCGTCGAGCTCTCCATCGGCAACGAACTCACTGATCTTCTCCGGAACGAGCGTTGACGGGGTAATCGGGAACGCCGCTATGACCTTCGGCTTGGCGAGCTTGGCCGCCCAGGCGGCAGCCTCGTTGGCCTTCATAACCTTCCTAATCGGCATCTTTCACCACCTCACTTGGTCTCCCTAACCATTATGATAGCGTCGGTCGGGCACTCGTTCGCGCAAACTCCACAGCCCTTACAGTAGTCGTAGTCGAAGACGGGGTAGTTCTCCTCGTCGAGATAGATAGCCGGCTCCGGGCAGTAGACGTAGCAGAGGTAGCAGCGGACGCACTTGTCCCGGTTAAACTCGGGCATGAAAACACGCCAGGAACCGGTCTTGTTTATGACGCTGCTCCCCGGGATGGTGGCTATCGCTCCGGGGGTCATCTTTTCGCTATACTCCTTCTGAACCCTCTCAATGTCGGCCTTAAACGGACTCTCGGCCATGCTTATCACCTCGGGTGACTTATCAGATGGAAACTTAAACCTTGGGGTAAAGATGGAAAGCTCAGCCGAAGATCTCGGCGAGCTTCTTGAGCTTCTCCCACTCGTGGTTGACCCACTGCTGGAGGATCTCTATGTCCTCCTTGGTCATGTACTTGAACCTGCCCTGGAACTTGAGGAACTCCTCTATCGGCTTCGGCTCCTTCTTCGGTGAGGGCATGTTGATCCTGTACCTGCCGTTCTCGTACTCGAAGAGCGGGAAGTATGCGGTCTGGACCGCGAGCCTTGCGAGCTCAATGCTCTTGTCGGTCGGTGAGCGCCAGCCGGTCGGGCACGGGGCGAAGAGCTGGATGAAGCTCGGTCCCGGAGTGTCCCTGGCCTTCTTGAGCTTTCTCACGAAGTCCTCCGGATAGGCGACGCTTGCGGTTGCCGCGTAGGGTATCTCGTGGGCTATGACTATGTCGATGACCTTCTTCTTGTGCCTCTTCTCGAGGAAGTGCTTCTTTCCGCCTGGGGTGTTGGTGGTCCAGGCACCGTACGGGGTCGAACCGGACCTCTGGATTCCGGTGTTCATGTAGGCCTCGTTGTCGTACATTATGTAGAGCGCGTCGTGGCCCCTCTCGAGGAATCCGCTGAGGGCCTGCAGACCTATGTCCGCGGTACCACCGTCGCCGGCCCAGCCGACGACCATGACAC
>NZ_LLYW01000062.1 GCF_001484195.1 Thermococcus celericrescens | reverse complement strand
GCACCAGCTCAACCAGCGCAGCAGGAAATCTGCCCCTACTGCGGCAAGCAGATTCCGCCCGGAGCGAGGTTCTGTCCTTACTGTGGGCACCAGATACACCGCTGTCCCAACGGCCACATAGTTCCTGAGGGAGCGAAGTTCTGCCCTGTCTGTGGAGCGAAGATCGAGTGATGGCTTCTGCCATTTTATATTCTTTCGACATCTGAGTCAATACGGCAGGCCGTAGTGCTCGACAACTAGTTCGTCCAGTCCTATCCGCTCAAGCGCACTCAGGGGCACCTGCATGGAGACCTGAACTATCCCGGGGAGCCTTCCAATCTCCACAGCGCCGCTTATCGTTACCCTGTTTCTAACCTCATCCACGCTCATTCCAAACAGGTCTGCCGCTCGTTGGAATCCCCTCATGGCGGCCTCGTTTATTGTAGGCCCTGAGCCTATGACCTGCACTGGCGCAACGGGTTCCGGTTCGAGTCCGAATCTCCTCGCCAGGCTCTGAACTTTCTCCCACTCGTCCTTTCTCCAGGGTCTCGCGAGGGGTGGTAGATTCTCCTCCGGAGGGAGAAGGATTGGCCCATCCAAGTTCACGTTTTTGAGGACTGAAACCTCCACGATGCTTTCTGCGGTCACGTCGGTGGTATGGCCTGCCACCTCACCGTCGCCCTGCATTGCGTGTGCATCGCCGGCATAGATTCCTCCACCCTTGACCTTTACGGGTGCGATTACTATCGTCCCCTCCCTGACGGAATCCACGTCCAGATGGCCGTCCGTCATAGAACCACCATACAATACTTGTCAAAAATTGATAAAAGCTTTTCTTGCCGTGACAAACAGAAAAATCCTAGAGCATTAAAGTTGACTGTCTGTGACTTCACTTACCCAGGCTCTCAATGAAATGAAAGGGAAGGTCACCTACTGAACCGCTCCTCTATGTAGGCCCTGATGAGGTCCTTCGTCGCGAGCATGCCCTTGACGTGCGTCCGCTCCATGCCGTGGCTCGCATGCACTCCCTGGCCGATGAGGGCGACCTTA
>NZ_LLYW01000061.1 GCF_001484195.1 Thermococcus celericrescens | reverse complement strand
TCGTGGCGAGTTCTTTCATTAGGTCGCTTGGGGTCTTCTCGCCAAAGCCTGCCTCCAGGATTGCCGGTGGTAGGTTCCTGTTGGCTGACACTATTATGTAGCCTATGGTTTTTCCATTCTTGACCATTCTGAATTCGTAAGCTGCTAATCTACCGTCGGGGAAGTAGAGGGGTGTTGGGTTGGTTGGGATTGCCCCGTTGAATTCAGGGAACTTGTGGAGTTCCCTGAGTGCGAGTGCTTTAACCGTGGCTAAGGGCACTGCCTCTGGCTTGTCAAATGGGACTGCCGTCACGACCCCCTCTAACAAAAGAAGTCCGATGAGTAACACCACTGGGGTCTTCCAGTTCATAACCCGCACCTCCAATGGAGGCCGCGTTACAAAATCTGCTGTCGAACTATTTAAAGTTTCCTATCACTAAAAGTGAAAACAACCTCAAAACCAAGTTATACCAAATTGGACTTTCCATAGTGTTGTCAATGTACCTTTGCTTTGAAAAAACATGGTGCCTTTCACTCCAGCACTGAGAAGCTCCTCACCTCGACATCTACCCTCTCCGGCATCGCCTCAACGCCGAAGGGCAGCTCATCGAGGAAGCGCTCCGCGAGGATTACCTCCCCTCCAATCCCGAGCCTCAGCCTTATCCTGCCGGGCAGGAGTTCGTAGTCGAGAACCTCCGCGGTGGCACCGGGTTTTATGTAGACACTCTCGGGCCGGAAGAAGACCCTCACCCTCCCCTCTCTTCCGACGTCGAAGCACAGCCCTCCGAGGCAGGCCCTACCGTTCTCGGCTTTAAGCTCCAGTATGTTGCTCAAACCCAGAAAGCGCGCCACGAACTCGGTCTCTGGGCGGTAGTAGAGCTCCAGAGGTTTCCCCACCTGCTCAACGTGGCCGACGTTCATGACGGCTATCCTGTCGCTTATCGCCATCGCCTCCTCCTGGTCGTGTGTGACGTATATCGTCGTTATTCCAAGCTCGCGCTGGATTCTCTTTATCTCCCCCCTGAGGCGCTCCCTTATCTTGGCGTCGAGGTTGCTTAACGGCTCGTCCAGGAGAAGGACGTCAGGCTCAACGACCAGGGCCCTCGCGAGAGCTACGCGTTGCTGCTGGCCGCCGCTCAGCTGCTCGGGGTAGCGGTTTTCGAGGCCCTCCAGCCCAACAAGCTCAAGCGCCCACCTTACCCTCCTCTCGATTTCCGCCCTCGGAAGCCTCTTCATCTCAAGGCCGAAGGCGATGTTCTTGAAGACCGTCATGTGGGGAAACAGCGCGTAGTCCTGGAAGACTATGCCTATCCCGCGCTCGTAGGGCGGTAAATCGTTCACCCGCCTTCCGTCGAAGAGTATCTCTCCCCCCTCCGGCTTTTCAAAGCCCGCTATCATCCTGAGCGTTGTGGTCTTTCCGCAGCCGCTCGGGCCGAGGAGCGTGAGAAACTCGCCGTCCTTGACATCGAGCTCGCTTATCTCAAGCCGAAAATCCTCCCACTCCTTGAGGACTCCCTTCAGTTCTACCCTCACCATACCTCCTCACCTATCCTCTCGATTATCATGAAGCTGAGCGTTGAGACCGCCATAAGAAGAACCGCCAGGGCCGAGGCTGAGCCGAACTGCCTCGCCCCGAGAAACTTGTATATGGCCACGGTCATCGTGGTGTACTCCGGTTTGGCCAGCATGTAGGTCGCTCCCAGCTCGGCTATGCTTATGGCGAAGGCGAATATCGCGCCGACGATGACCCCACCGAGCGCCAGCGGAAGCTCCACCCTCAGGAAGGCCTTCCACTCTTTGGCTCCCAGGCTCAGCGCCGCCTCCCAGAGGTTCGGTCTTATCTTCTTCAGGGAGGTGGAAACGGCGCGGAGCACGAAGGGGTAGGCTATAACCGTGTGGGCGGCTATTATTATCCAGGCGGTGAAGTACAGGGGCGTGGTATGGAAGACCCTTATGTATCCCAGACCGAGGGTTATGGCCGAACTCGCCAGCGGGAGCATCACCAGGACGTCGAAGAGCCTCTTCCCCTTGAAGTTCCAGCGGTGAAGCGCGTAGGCTATGGGAAGTGCCACGAGAACAGATAGGAATATCGTCGCCAGACCGAAGGTGAGTGAGTTTCTGACCGCGTCGAGCGTCGTTGCCCCGAACATCGGATTGTACTCCGTCGAGAATATTCTCCGGTACCATTCGAGGCTCCAGGCATCGTTGAAGCGCAGGGAGTCGTAGATGACCGCCAAGAGGGGAGAAACTATGAAGACGAAGACGATTAGGGAGTAGACTCCAACGAGCAGTCCTTTGAGGCTCAGCCAGTCGCGCCTCGTGAAGGGACGAGGCTTTCTAAATACGCGCTGCTCCTCGCGCTTGGCGTAGGCATCGAGCGCCCTCAGGTAGAGATACATGAAGCCCATGCTGAGGAGTATCTGGATTATGGCCAAAGCTGAGCCGGTCTTGAAGTCGAGGAGCACCATTATCGAGGTGAAGATGTCCACCTCTATTGTGGCGTACTGGTAGCCGCCGATTATGAGGGGAATCGAGAAGCTCAGGAAGCAGAACACGAAGGTGAGCATCGCCGAGGCAAAAATTGCCGGGGATATCATCGGCAGGGTAACGCGCCAGAAGAGCGTCCAGCCCCTCGCCCCCAGCGCCATCGCCGCCTCCTCGTAGTGGGGATTCACGCGCTGCCACAGCGACGAGACCATGCGTATAACTATCGGAAAGTTGTAGAAGGCGTGAGCAAGAAGGATGCCCTTCCAGGAGTAGATTATGCCCAGATCGCGGCCGATGAGCCCGGTTATGAAGCCGCTCTTTCCGAAGAGGAGTATGTAGCCCAACGCGACCATCACACTGGGCATGACGAAGGGGACGGTTAAAACTGCCTTTATGGTGCCCTTTCCCGGAAAGTCGTACTTGGCGAATATGTACGCCCCGGGAAGGCCGAGTGCTAGGGTAAGGAGGGTTGAAGCTATCGCCTGCCCTATCGTGAAGAGGATAACGCGTCTGTGGTAGTCGTTGGCCAGAACGGCGGAGATGTGTTTAAGGGTGAGGCCGTTCTCCCAGAGGCCGGTTTTTAGAATACTAACTAACGGGACGTAGAAGAAGATGACCAGGAACATCAGAGGGATGAGCAGGAAGAGCTTCGAGAGCCTTGACTCCATGGTGACAACTCGGTTTTTGCTCTTTATAAGCGTTGATTGGGCAAGGTTGTTAAATCCGGCATGTTATTTATCGCCGGTGATACCATGAAGGCTCCCGAGCTGGGGATAAAGATCGGGCTTCACCCTCACGGAAAAAGGAACTCAATAGCGGATTTGGGCGTTAAAGTCGGCCACTCGACGATAATCGAGGGGGATGACATCAGAACCGGGGTTACCGTTCTGCTTCCTCCCGTCAAGAACCCCTACAGAGAGAGGCTTTTTGCCTCGACTTTTGTCATGAACGGCTTCTCCAAGCCGATAGGCTTCGTTCAGGTTGATGAGCTGGGCTACATTGAGACACCCATAGCGTTAACCAACACGCTGAGCGTCTACACCGTTGCGAGCGCGGTGGTTAAGCACATGATCGGGCTGAATCCGGAGCTTAGGAGCGTCTCTCCTCTCGTGATGGAGTGCAACGACTCCTACCTGAACAACATAAGGAAGCTCGCCGTGGGGGAGGAGCACTACTTTGAGGCACTCGGAAACGCGGAACTCGACTTTGAGGAAGGCTCGGTTGGAGCTGGCACTGGAATGAGCGCCTTCGAGTTCAAGGGCGGGATGGGGTCATCGTCGAGGGTCGTTGAAATCGGTGGCGAGGAGTATACGGTTGCTTCCCTCGTTTTAGCGAACTTCGGCAGGAGGGAGGACCTGACGATCGCCGGCATCCCCGTTGGCCTTGAGCTGAAAGACTACCCAGGCAGGGGAACCTCTGGAAGGGGGAGCATCTCTATTGTCGTTGCCACGAACGCGCCCCTGACCGCGAGGCAGCTCGGGAGGCTGGGAAAGAGGGCGGTGGTTGGGCTCGCGAGAACCGGCGGCTACGCCTACCACGGGAGCGGTGACGTAGTGCTGGCCTTCTCCACCGCCCAGACAGTCCCGCTGGATAAGGAAGCCCATCTACTCAGCTTCCTGCCGGACAACACTCTGAGCCGGCTCTTTAGAGCGGCGGCCGAGGCCACGGAAGAGGCTATAATCAACGCACTCCTTCAGGCCAGAACCATCGAGGGAAACGGGCGTGTGAGGTACGCACTGCCCCCTGAGCAGGTTTTGAGGATACTCAAAAATTATGGAATGACTGGGCCAGGCCTCATATCTCCTCAATCTGAGTGATGACCTCCTTGGGGCTGCCCTTCAGAACCACCTTTCCAGCGGCTATGACCACCACCTCATCAGCAAAGCCGATAAGGGGACGCCATATGTGGGATACTGCCACGATGTTCAACCCCTCATTCGCGAGCTTTCCGAGCGTCTCCGAGACCTCCTTTATTCCTTTGAAGTCGAGGTTTGCAAGGGGCTCATCCAAAAGGACTAACTCGGGTTTTCCGATGAAGGCTTGAGCCAAAGAAAGCCGCTTCAGCATACCCGCGGAGTACTCGCCAATCCGCCTGTCAAGAAAACCCGTAACCGAGAACATTTCAGCACTTTCCAGAACGTCGCTCTCATCGGCTCCCTTGAACCTTGCAATGTAATCAAGCCACTCCCGCCCGGCCCTGTGCTTTGGGAGTGACGGCGGGTCAAAGGAGACGCCGAGCCTGGACTTGACCCCCTCGTTGCTCCACGGAGCCTCGCCGAGAACCTCAATCCTCCCCGAGCTTGGCCTGTAGAGGCCCGCGCACAGGTTCAGGAAAGTGCTCTTGCCCCCGCCATTCGGGCCGAGGATAAGGGTGAATCCCTTCCCGATCTCTACACTGACCGAGTCAAGGGCCACGAGCTTTCCAAAACGCTTGCTCAGGTTTTCTGCAGTGATCATCTTCTCCCCTCCCTAAAAAGCAGTAATGCGAGCAGTATCGCCGAAGTTCCGCCGATAAAGTATTTTATCTCCAAAATCCGCTTTGATGGGTACTTTGAAGTCATCCTGTACGCTAAGGTGACCGGGGCATAGTAACTCGTTACCTGAGCGAAATAATAACCGGCGTGCTCAATTTTTAAGTACCCGTTGAGCTGACCCTTTGGAGTCTCATTGAGGAGGAACCTGTTATCCTCTGGGTCGTAGAATGAAACGCTGTAATTCACGCCCTTTCCGGCGTTGGTCGTCACGCGAAGAACACCTGCTGAGGGAAGCACAAAACCTCTCTCCTGGCTTACAATGCCAGAGGTTGATGTCCTGAGGGCCTTTTCCTGGAGCGGAAATGAAAGGAGGGTGAAGAGCAACAGGGCCAGGAGGAACGCTTTTATGAGCCTCACGAGACATCCCTCCACTCGCTCAGAACGAGCGTGAGTGATAGAACGACCAGCGGGAGCAGCAGGCCGGCGTAGAACGTCGTGTTGAAGAAAACGCTCAGCTTCTCTCCGGGGTCCCAGAACACGGCGTGGGCCTTTACGAGTCCGTCGTTCAAAATCCTTGGGGGCAGGAAGTCCCAGTCAAGAATCTCCGGGATGTACATTACGGTAATCCCCCCCAGGATTGACGCGAACGTGCCGGGGCTCAGGAGAGCTATTAGGGACGACAGCGCCGACACGTACAGGGATGCTTCAAGCCAGTACATGAGGTGTATAAGCAGGTAACGCTGACCGAGCATTCCCTCCTTAATCATGCCGGGGCTGTCTTCGTAGGCGTAGATGTAGGCAACAAAAGCCGCACTGAAGGCTGAGAGGAAGAGGACGGTGAAGACCGTAATGAACTTTGCCAGGATAACCTCGTGGTTCCTGATGGGAAGGGAGTAGACGCTCTTTGCAACCCTCGTGTCCCTGTCGTAGCGGATGGTAAGGGATGCAAGGAGAACGCCGGTAATGGCGAAGATTGTGGAGGACTTATCGGAGAGTCCAGGAAAAAGCATGGCTGTCCCCGCGGCGGCCTGCCCCCTGGCCATCTCCAGCCCCATGGGCATCACGTTCGCGTTAATGCTGAAAAGATTGGTGTAGAACGTCACCGCGAGCAGGACGAAGCTGAAAACAAATATGAGGGCCACGTAGGGGTCCTCCAGCTCCCACTTCAGCTGTTCTTTGACGCGTCCCATTCGCTCACCTCCGCCTGAGGACAATCCCCGTCAGCAGGACCACCGCGACAAGCGCGAGCAGTCTGTAGGCCGCGCCGCCGGAGCCCATTTCCGAGGGAGACGTCGGCGCAGGGGTGTCCGTTGGCCCTTCAGGCTGGACCGTGGAGTTCCCGGGCCCGTTCGTCCGGGTCTCCACCTCCTCCCCGGCCCTCTCAAGGGTCACGGTGACGTTGACCACCTCCCCAGGCTTCAGATAAACGGTCCTGCTCGCGTCAGGTAGCCCTCCAGAGATGTCTCTACGGTGTGGCGCCCCGGTTCAAGGGCCAGCCTGCAGGGGCTCCTGCACGTTTCGTTCCCGACCGATACCAGGGCCCCGGGTGGCTCCGTGGTGACCGAGAGGACGGGCAGGGGCTTCAGGCCGATTTTTAGAACCCTCGACTCGTTTGGAGCGAGCAGGACGCTCAAGTTCTCGGCGACGTGGCCGGGGGCTGTTACGAGGACGACGTGCCTCCCCGGTGAGGCCTCAACAGACTGGCCATCTACCGGTTCCCCGTCGAGGAAGACGGAGGCGTTTGACGG
>NZ_LLYW01000060.1 GCF_001484195.1 Thermococcus celericrescens | reverse complement strand
GGCAGCGACTCCGGCTCCCGCCGGCGAAGGTGCCGTGACGGCCCCAATGCCGGGTAAGATTCTGAGAATTCTCGTGAGGGAGGGCGAGCAGGTCAAAACTGGACAGGGGTTAGTGGTCTTGGAAGCAATGAAGATGGAAAACGAAATCCCCGCTCCAAAGGACGGAGTGGTTAAGAAGATCCTCGTCAAAGAGGGCGACACCGTGGACACCGGACAGGCACTAATAGAGCTAGGGTGAGGACAGATGGCGGGACTGGTGGAATCGATAATAGCGTTCTTCCAGGGAATGGGGCTGCTCAACCTCAGCTGGGGCAACGTGGTGATGATAGCCGTCGGTCTGGCGCTCGTTTACCTGGCCATACGCTACGAGATGGAGCCCCTCCTGCTCCTCCCGATAGGCATAAGCGCCGTGCTGGTGAACATCCCGCTCGGCCACCTGGCCAACTGGCCCATAGCCCCGAACCTGCCCGAGCACATAGCGGACAACATCTTCGCAACGCTGAGCTACCTCAACCAGCAGTACGGACCTCCAGGCATCTTTGACATAATCTACTACACCCTCATCAGGACGGAGATAGTGCCGCTCCTGATATTCTTCGGCCTAGGAGCCATGACCGACTTCGGGCCGATGATAGCCGACCCCAAGACGGCGCTCATGGGTGCGGCGGCGCAGATAGGTGTGTTCATAGCGATGCTCACCGCACTGGCCCTCGGCTTCAACCTGCACCAGGCGGCGAGCATAGGAATCATCGGTGGCGCCGACGGGCCGACGACGATATACCTCACCACAAAGCTCGCGCCCGAGATACTGGGAGCGACGGCGGTCGCTGCTTACAGCTACATGAGCTTGGTTCCGCTCATTCAGCCACCCATCATCAGGGCCCTCACGACCAGGGAGGAGAGAAAAATCAGAATGGAGCAGCTCAGGCCCGTGTCCAAGAGGGAGAAGATAATCTTCCCCATAATCAGCATGATCGTCATCGGTCTCCTCGTTCCGAGCGCCGCCCCGCTCGTCGGAATGCTCATGATAGGCAACCTCTTCCGCGAGAGCGGCGTTGTCGAGAGGCTCAGCAGGGCAGCCCAGGAGGAGCTCATGAACATCGTCACCATCTTCCTCGGCCTCGGTGTCGGTTCGACTATGAGGGCTGACAGCTTCCTCACACAGGAGACCCTGATGATCCTCGGCCTCGGTATCGTTGCCTTCGCCAGCGCCACCGCCGGCGGTGTGCTCTTCGGAAAGCTCATGATGAAGCTCTCCGGAGGAAGGATAAACCCGATGATAGGGGCGGCTGGCGTTTCAGCGGTCCCGATGAGCGCCCGCGTCGTCCAGAGGATGGCCAGTGAGGAAGACCCGGGCAACTTCATCCTCATGCACGCCATGGGGCCGAACGTTGCCGGCGTTATTGGAACCGCCGTTGCTGCGGGTGTTTTCCTCTCAGTTCTGGCGGGCTGAGGCCCCTCACTTTTTTGTCAATTTTTGAATGAAAAGCTTAAAATAGGAGGAGGGCGCTTTAACTTAAAGCGGTGGTGAAGGAAATGCGTGTGAAGACTTTGATGACTTCGGAGCCGGTGGTTATAGAGCTTCCAGCCACGAGGGGATACGCCCTCGAGCTCTTCAGAAAGCATAAGGTAAGGTCATTTCCCGTAATCAACAAGAACACCAAGGCCCTCGTCGGGATCATAAGTATAAAGCGGGTTCTGCTTCACCCTGATGAGGAGCAGCTCGCAATGCTGGTTAAGAGGGACGTGCCGGCAGTCAAACCCAACGACGACCTCAAAAAGGCCGTCAGGGCGATGCTGGAGATGGACTACAGGCGTGTCGTCGTCGTTGATGAGGAGAACAGGGTTATAGGCGTTCTAACAGTCGGCGACATAGTGCGCAGATACCTCGCCAAGAACGAGAAGCTGAAGAACGTGACGATAGAGGACTACTACCAGAAGAACGTGGGTGTTGTCTGGAGGGGAACGCCGCTCAAGGCCGCTCTCAAGGCCCTCCTCCTGTGCAACGCCATGGCCATCCCGGTCATCGACGACGAAGGCAATCTGGTTGGAATGGTGGACGAGACGGACATCCTCAAGGACAGCGAGGTTATCCGCGTCATGAAGAGCACCGCCCTCTCCGCCTCGAGCGAGGAGGACTGGATACTCGAGAGCAACCCGACGCTCCTCTTCGAGAAGGCCGAGCTCCAGCTGCCGAAGAAGCCCGTTGAGGACATAATGAACCGCGAGCTGGTCGTTGCGACACCACACATGAGCGTCTACGACGTCGCCCAGAAGATGGTCAAGTACGAGATAGAGCAGCTGCCCGTCATCCGGGGCGAGGGCGAGCTCGTCGGCATCGTCAGGGACATGGACATCATAAAAGTGATCCTCAACAAGTGAAAGGATTTAAGCCCCTTTTCTCCCTCTTCTTACGGTGATGCGCGTGAGAGAGGTGAAGCTCTCGCTCTTCGGTTTTGGGAACGTCGGACGGGCAGTCGCGCGCGTTCTCCTCAGCAAGGAGGCGTTCTTCCGCGAGAGGTACCGGCTGAAGTTCAGGGTCGTGAGCGTAGCGGACACGAGCGGGGTGGTGTGGCTTCCCGAGGGGATGGATCTGCGCGAAGTCCTAGCGGTTAAGGAGACCTTCGGAAAGCTCTCCTCCTGGACCAACGACTACGAGGTTTACAGCCTCACACCAAAGGAGGCCGTGAGAGAAATAGATGCCGACATAATCGTGGACGTGACCAACGACAAAAACGCCCACGAGTGGCATCTGGCGGCACTCAGGGATGGCAGAGGGATTGTTACGAGCAACAAGCCGCCCCTGGCCTTTCACTACGCCGACCTCGTCGGGGAAGCCGAGAAAAGAGACCTTCCGTACCTCTTCGAGGCCACCGTGATGGCGGGCACGCCAATCATCACCCTCCTGCGCGAGGGCATCCTCGCAGACTCAATTGAAGGCATGGAGGCGGTGCTCAACGCCACCACGACCTTCATTCTGAGCCAGATGGAGATGGGGCAGGACTTCGAGAGGGCCCTAAAAACCGCCCAAAGGCTCGGAATAGCTGAAAGAGACCCAAGCGGCGATGTCCTGGGCATCGACGCGGGCTACAAGGCAACAATCCTCCACTGCCTCGCATTCCACCCGATAACATTTGACGATATAGCGGTCAAGGGAATAGCGGAGGCCACATCCGGGGAAGTGAGGAGGGCCCGGGAGCGCGGAAGGACGATAAGGCTCGTTGCCGCCGTGGAGAGGGGAAAGGTCGTCGTCGAACCGCGGGAGGTACCGCTCGGAAGCCCCCTCGCAGTTGAGAGCCACGAGAACGCCGCAGTAATAAGAACCGACCTGCTCGGCGAGCTGGTCATCAAGGGGGCCGGGGCGGGATTGAAGGAGACGGCAAGCGGCGTGGTAAGCGACATCATAAAGGCGGCACTGAAGGTTTAGGGGAGCTTCCCCACCTCTTTCTCCCTGAAGACCACTGCCACCCCATCACTTCTTGTATCCAGGGCCAGCTCACCAAGCCTGACGTAATCGAGGACCTTCCCACTCCACAGAGGCGAACCGTCCCTCAGCACCTTCACCTCATAGACGGAGCCCCTCTTTCTAGCCGAGAGCATGTATTCACCGCCATCCAGTATAACAAGGTATCTCCCCATCGAAGAGGAGAAAAGCCCAAAGCCCAGGGCCAGCAGGAAGGTTCCTAGAAAGTCCATTCCCCTCAGATAAGCCGCGATTGAGGAGCAGAACAGAATAACAACAAAGGGAGCGTAATCCTTTCGAAGGCCCGTCAGTCTTCTGACCTCCATTAACTTCACCAAAGAGTAAGTCCTGCTCAAACCTTTTAAGCTTTCTTCCCAAGAACGGGCGGTGAGACCATGGAGCACGTGATAGCGCTCCATCAGGTCTACGCGGAGCTGATATTTCGGGGACTGAAAACGGTAGAGCTCCGGAAGAGCAGGGCGTTCAGGGAGGGAGACACCGTCTTTCTCTACGTGGCAAGGGGGAACCCCTACGAGCTCAGGGATACGCTGAGAAGGCTCGGCCTCCACGAGGAGCAGACCCTGACAAGAAGGGGCACCATAGCGGGGGGCTTCGAAGTCGGGGAGGTCATAAGGGCCGACCTGGACACGCTGTGGGAGATGACCGGGGAGACCAGCGGTTTAACCCTGGTTCACGGAGAAAACGGAAAGCGCTGGCTGGGAGAGTATATCAGGAGATACGGCTATGCCTTCACGATAGAGAGGCCGTTCCTCTTTAAGGAGCCCATGAGCAGGGAGGAGATGAGAGAGCGCTACGGGGTTCAGGTTGAGGGCATAATCCACCTCTCAAGAAAAAGCCGAAAGGAGTGGGTAAAGGATCTTATCGAGGACCTCCTGTCGAGGGAGGCAGTCTATCTCTAAGAGCCGCCTTCGGGGCTCTCCTCTGGGGTATCCTCTCCAGCCTCGGGCTCGACCGTGACGTAGGGGCCAAGGCTGAGGCTATTGATTTCCTCCTGCGTCAGCAGGCGGCTCTTCACCTTCTCACCGATGAGGGCGCTGTTGCCGAGGGGATCCATTATCCTGACCGTCAGGGGCTTTTTGCCGTCCTTAACGGCGTTGATGTATTCGAGCACCTCGTCCGCCCTGCGCACCGCTTCCTCGTCGCCCTCCTGCTTTTTGAACTCCCTCGCCATGAGGAGGGTCTCGCGAACGCGCTCGAGAACGCCCTCCACGTTACTGACGAAGCCCTCCGCCGCGGGACCGGGCTCTATCTTGACACCAATCTCGTCCAGCTCGATTGTTCCGCTCTTGCTCCTGACGACGCGGGTGAAGAGATCATTCTCCTCCTCAACGCGAACCATGTAGAGCTTCGGGGGCCTGTCCTCCAGCATCACAACGTCGGCGTTCCTGTAGCCGCACTTCTCACAGAATATCGTGCTCTCCATGACCCTGCCAAAGTAGGGTATTTCGTGGATGTACTGCATGGCCTTGAGCGTGCCCTTGCCGCCGCAGATCGGACAGTCCCCAAGAGAGATGACCTGAATATCATCCGCCTCTCCCACATCAACCCTGGGTTTCTCACCTTCCGCCATCTCACACCACCGGAGAATAGAGGGACCGACCCCTTTATAAATCCATGGTAGGCAGAAGTAGAAAGGGCCAAAAAGGAAATCACTTGGCTATCTTGATGTCCGACGGGACGAGAATGAGCTTTATCTCGTGCTTGCATATTTTAGCGGCCTGACCGCCGAGAGCCCCGACCATCCCCTTGAGCTGCTCCGCGACCTTCTCAAGAACCTCCGGCTTGACCTCGAGCGGGGTGAGGTCAACGAGAACTATGTTGCCGTTCTGGAGCTCCTCGGATATCCTCTCAAGGTCGGCGTAGCTGGTGACGACGATCTTCTTGAGGTACCTGATCTGGGGCTTGACTATCTCCTTAGCAATAACATCCTCCTCAAGAGGAACGACATCGATGTCACGCCTGGGAGCGGCAACACTCTTCTTAACCGCCGGCGGCTTCTTCTTGGGCTTGGGCTTTTCGTCCTTCTTCTTAAGGCTGTCAAACAATCCCATAACCGTTCCCCCCAATTAATCATAAGGCTGGATTATTTTGGGCATTTGTGTTTATATCTCTTTCTGAAATTCGCCCAGTCCTTCCTCCTCACGCAGCCGATAAAGTCCAAAAACGCTCAGGAGGAACGTGACCGCGGCGAACATCAGGGATACGTACGCGTAGAAGTCCCACCCCCACTCAACGGAGGCGCTGTAGATGACCCAGACACCGAGGCTCATGGACCACAGCGCAAGGGTCAGGAAGAGCTCCTTTTTTGAGCCGCCCCTAACCGCCAGTCTAAGAAACTGGAGCGTGAAGAGAACCATCACGGCCACCGCGATGGCGTCCACAAGGCTCATAAAAATCACCAAAGGGGAAAAGGTCACTCGGCCTTAACGGCCTCAAGAACCTTCTCCCGTATCTCGGCGGCCTTCTTTATCGCGGTGTCAACCGCATACATGACCTCCTCAAGCTTGAACGAACCGCCCTCACTCTTCTGGACGGAGGATATCATGGCGTTTTCGTCGGTGGTTACGATTATCCTGCCGTCCATGACGCGCTCCTCATCGAGGTTCGGGTCAACGAGGATGTTCGAACCGATCTTGGCCATGGTAACCGGTATCGGTATCCTCCTGACCGGGAGGGGCTCGTACTCGTCGAGAACCTCGACCTCGTCGGTCTCCTCATTGTAGACCACCTTCGGCATCCTGGTGCTGAGCAGGGCCGCTATCGCGCCGATGCCGCTCGCGTCGAGGAGGTTGCCGTCGTGGTCGAGGACGTGTACGTCTATGAAAACGACGCGGACGAGCTTGCCCGGAACTATGACGAGCTTCTCAAGCTCAACTGCCTGGCTCTCCCTTATACCCCTGTCAACCACACGGGCGAGTTCTATGGCGTTCTCGTCAGGCGGACCGGGCTCAAAGCTCGGGGAGGCAAGGGGGACGAGCTCCACGTTGGTCGTTATGACGCCCCTGTCCGGGAGGTCGGGGAAGGGCTCTCCCATGTCGACCTTCACGCCCACGAGAACCTGGGTGTTGCCGAGCCTGACCCATGCGGAGCCCTCGGCCTTCTCGATGACGTTGACCTTGATTTCGAGGTCCCTGTAGTCTTCAAGGCCGCGGCCGTCCACGCGCTTGCCTTCCTTGAGGAGCGCGAGGATGTGGTCGCGCATTATGCCCGCCATTATTTCCATTTCACTCACCTCCACCGACCTCCTCGGCTATTTTGAGATACTTGACCTTCAGCGCCTCGCGCTGCTTCTGATAGACCGCCTTGGCACCCTTGATGGCGAGCCTCACGGCCTCGACGAACTCATCCTTCGTGAGGTACCCGTCCATCTGTAGGAGGGTGATGTCGTTCTTGAGCGGCATTATCGCCACCGGAACGTCGGCCTCACCGTAGTTGTCCTCGTCCTTGTTGAGGTCGAGCACTATCTCGCCCTCTATCTTGCCCGCGGCGCAGGCGGCGACGAGGTCCCTCATCGGCACACCCGCGTCGGCGAGGGC
>NZ_LLYW01000059.1 GCF_001484195.1 Thermococcus celericrescens | reverse complement strand
ATGAGGTCAGGGAGCTGAGAAAAGCCGGGGGCGACGTCATAATAGCCTTTGGCGGGGCAGTCGGGCCGTACCTCTGCCAGCAGGCCCAGAGCGCGGAGCAACTCGCCGAGTGGTACCTCCAGGTCATCGACACCTACAACGCCACCTACCTCGACTTCGACATAGAGTCCAGCATCGACGCCAACCTGCTCGCCGATGCCCTCCTCATAGTCCAGCGTGAGAGGAACGTCAAGATAGGCTTCACCCTCCCGAGCGACCCGGGGGCGGGCCTCGTCGGTAGCGGCTACTCGATAATCCAAACGATGGTTGAGAAGGGCGTCGAGATAGACAGAGTCAATCCGATGACGATGGACTACTACTGGACCCCCTCCAACGCGGACAACGCGATAAGCGTTGCCGAGCACGTCTTCAGCCAGCTCAAGGGGCTCTACTCCGACAGGAGCGACGCTGAAATCTGGGGCATGATCGGCCTCACCCCGATGATAGGGGTGAACGACGACCACAGCGTGTTCACCATCGACGACGCCCAGAGGCTCGTGGAATGGGCGGTCCAGCAGGGGCTCCGCTTCCTCGCCTTCTGGAGCGTGGACCGCGACCACCCCGGGCAGGAGGGGCAGGTTTCACCGACTCACAGGGGCACGAGCGACCCGGACTGGGCCTACAGCCACGTCTTTGTTGAGTTCATGAACGCCTTCGTCCAGAGCGCCGGCACTTCAGCCCAGGCGGTGGCCGTTCCGGTTTGAGATAACCTTTTTTACCCCAATTTTTCCATTTCCCCCGGTGGTGTTATGAGGGCCGTTCTAAAGCCCCTCTTCGAGGCCGAGCTGCCGGCCGATTTCAGCGAGGTCATAAAGGGCAAGCTCATGGGGGAGGAACTCAGGACGGGTGAGGAAATCGAAGTCGAGCTCCTCGGAAAGTCCCTTCGCTTCAAGGTCGTCCTGGCGGAGCCCTCGCCGCTGAAGGTGGGCAAAAGCACGAGGATAGAGTTCTCGCAGGGCGAGGTTGAAGTCGTTGATTTTGAGTTCGAGGGGCCAGTGAGTGAGGTAATCCCCTTTGAGAAGGGATTCGTCATCGCCTTCGAGAGGGAGGTTCTGATTCTGAACCACAACGGGCAAAAGATTTATAGCGATGAGTTCGATGACCTAAAGGCAGTTAGGGTCTCCAAAAACTCGGTGGTGATAATCTATGAGGAAAACAAAATCAGGCTCGTTAAGCCTTGAGGGCTTCACCTTCAATGAAACCTGGGAAGAGAAGAGGAGGAGGGCCGAGAGAATAGTTGAGGTCCTGATGAGGACTTACCCGAGGGAGAAGCTCCTTATAGGCGACCCGTACAGGACCTTAATCCACTGCATAATCTCACAGCGCATGAGGGACGAGGTAACCTACAAGGTCTGGGAGAGGCTGTTTGAGAAATACGGGAACATTCGGGGGATAGCCAACACGCCGGTCGAGGAGATGCAGCGCTTCCTGCGGGAGAACGGGGTCGGCCTCTGGAAGACCAAGGGTGAGTGGATAGTGAATGCCTCCAGGATAATCCTGGAGAAGCACGGGGGTAAGGTTCCCGATGATATAAGCGAGCTGATGAAGCTCCCTGGGATAGGGAGGAAGTGCGCCAACATAGTTCTGGCCTACGGCTTCGGCAGGCAGGCGATTCCGGTTGATACCCACGTGAACAGGATAAGCAAGCGCCTCGGCCTGGCTCCACCGAGGGTTTCTCCGGAAAAGGTCGAGGAGTACCTCGCGGAGCTGATTCCCTACGAGAAGTGGATTTACGTGAACCACGCGATGGTGGACCACGGGAAGAGCATATGCAACCCGATAGGGCCGAAGTGCGAAAACTGCCCGCTTAGGGAGCTGTGCCCCTACGCGAAGAGACTGGTGATGGATGCGGACTTAAAGGGGCGCCGATGACGCTCCCATATTTATAACTACCAGGACTATTTTCATACCTGCCCGATAATTCCCGTTCATGAAAAGGGTTATATAGGCCTTCTTTCATAAAATAAAGCGGTGATATGCATGCAAATTGTTGAACTCGACATAAAATTGCCCTACGAAGGAAGGGGAAGGATTCTGGGCCGTTTGTATGGCACGGTTAGGGGCAGGATTCGCGACATTCACTTCTTCCCGCCCGATGCTGAGGGCATAAGCGAAATTAAGATGGAAGTGGTCGAGGACAACGCTCCAAAGCTTCTCTCCGACCTCAAAAAGATCGTCAGGAACGGAAAGATAACGTTCAAGGTTCTCTCCGAGGTCTGAGCCTCATCCCTTTATTCCCCTGTTTAGCTCCACCAGCTTTTCCCTGGCCTTCTCCAGAGAGCCGGCCTTTTCTATCGCGGTTCCGGTGACGATTATGTCGGCGCCGGCCCTCACGGCCGCCCGCGCCTGCTCCGCACTCCTTATGCCGACCGCCGACGATGAAGCGGAACGTCTATGACGCGCTTCACGAGCGCTATCATCTCGGGGGGAAC
>NZ_LLYW01000058.1 GCF_001484195.1 Thermococcus celericrescens | reverse complement strand
TTGAAGGAGTTTTCTGGCGGTTTTGCCCTTCAGGTGGTTCACTATTTGGGCCGGCGAGAGGTTTGGCTTTGCCTGGAGGAAAACGTGAACGTGGTCTGGCATTACTTCGAGTGCAATGACCTCACACCCGATTTCTTGGGAGTATTCCTTGAGCATTTCTTTGAGCCTTTCAGCGACTTTTCCAACGAGAATGTCCCTCCCGTATTTTGGTATCCAGACAAAGTGATAGGTTAAGAAGTGTTTTGCATGTCTTGTCCTCTTGATTCTCGGTGATTCAGGCTTCATTGTGAACCCCTTAATGTATGGTGTGTTTTATTGCTTAAATGTTTTTCGCTTTCCTGCCCTCAGGCGGGTCTTTCGATTACTGCATCCCCGCCCTAAAGAGCGAGGCTTTCAAAAGAAAAAAGTAACGCCCCCATTACCTAAAAGGTTTTTGGAGAAAAGAAGAGGAAGAATCACTCCTCCCTGAAGGCCCCGTACTTCTTGGGGTCGTAGAAGGGCGGAGCAACGGTTACGGCCTTCTTGGGCTTGCCCCTTATCTCTATCTCCAGCTCGACGCCTGGCTTGGCGTACTCCTCCTTCACGAATGCTATTCCTATGCCGATTCCGAGGAGCGGGGAGCTGGTTCCGCTGGTGACCTCGCCGATGAGCTCGCTGTCCGCGTAGACCTTGTAACCCTCCCTTGGGATGCCCTTGTCGACCATCTTGAAGTGCACCATCTTCCTTCCGAGGCCGCGCTCCCTCTGCTTGAGGAGGGCATCCCTGCCTATGAACTCCTTGTCCCAGAAGATGGCGAAGTCGAGGTTGGCCTGGAGGGGAGTAACCTCGTCGATGTCGGTGCTGAGGAGCTGGAGCTCCTTGGTCTCGTTTCCGTAGAGGGTATAGCCGGCCTCAAGCCTGAGGGTGTCGCGAGCACCGAGTCCGGCCGGCTTTATGCCGTACTTCTCTCCGACCTCGAGGATTCTCTCCCAGACGTGGAGAGCTTTCTCCGGCTTTCCGCGCTTGCTCTCGTCCGGGTGGTAGGGGTTGGCGTCCTCGAAGTAAATCTCCCAGCCGTTCTCGCCGGTGTAGCCGCTCCTTGAGAGGAGCATCTTAATTCCGTCGAGCTCAACCTCTTTTGCCTGGAACCACCAGAGCTCGTTGATGTCGATGCCGAAGAGGTCCTTGGCTAGGTCCCTCGCCTTCGGACCCTGGATTGAGAACATGACCATGTCGTAGGTCTTGTTCTCTATCTCGAGGTCAAGCTCACCGAACTTCTCGATTCCGCGCTTTATCGCGTTGAACCAGGCCTCGAGCTTCTCGAAGGCATCGCTGTCGCAGACCATCATGTATGTGTCGTTCCCCATGTTGAAGACCAGAGTTTCGTCCTTAACCGCTCCCCTCTCGTTGAGGACGAGGGTGTAGGTTCCGCTTATGGCGGGGGGCTTTGAGATGTCGTTGGTCGTGACGTACTGGAGGAACTCGAGGGCGTCCTTCCCGCGGAAGATGAACTCGCCCATGTGAGAGACGTCGAAGATTGCGACGCCGTTTCTAACGGCGAGGTGTTCGTCCTTTATGCTGGAGTACCAGATGGGCATCTCCCAGCCAGCGAACTCCTCGACCTTCTTGGCATTCTCCTTATGCCAGTCGAATATGTGGACCCTCTTGACCATAGCTATCACCGTTCAAACTTCAATCGGGGCGTTATAACCCTTTCCAATACATGGGCAACGATAATAAGCATCAACGTCCAAATTAATACTGGGGTGTTCGAGATGTTTGAGAAGGTATTGTACCCGACCGACTTTTCGGACGTGTCCATACACGCCCTGCGCACCTGCATCCCCAAGCTCATTTCCATGGGTGTTAGGGAGCTCTACCTCATCCACGTCGTCGATATAACCATAGCCGAGTTCGAGGCCTTTGAACTCGAGGACGTGTATCGCGAGAGGCTGGAGGGGCTGGCTGAGGAGCTCAAGGGGGACGGTGTGAAGGTCGAGGCGATTGTGAGGATAGGAATCCCTTCGATGGAAATAGCCGAGGCCGCCGAGGAGAAGGGAGTGGATCTAGTGGTCATTCCCAGCATGGGAGAGAACATATGGAGGACGATGTTCGTCGGAAGCACCGCCTCGAACCTTGCGAGGGCCACGAAGCGGCCGGTCCTGCTCCTCAAGTACGTCAACAGAGACGGTAAATTTGAGCTGTCAGGGGACTGTTCCGAGGTCTTCAGGCGTCCACTGGTGACTTTGGACTTCTCAAACTGCTCTATAAAGGTTCTCAAGACCGTCCGGAAGTTTGAGGAGCTGGTGGAGAGCGGGCTCCTTCTGCACTCGGTTGACTATGGCAGCATGGACGAGCTGGAGCACAACATAGAGCTGGCGAAGAAGAACCTCGAGAAGTCCGCGAGGGGACTGAGGGCGGGGTTCGAGGCAGAGGTGATGGTGGGCTCGGCGAGCCAGGCGATAATAGGGACGTCGCTCGCCAAGAACTCGACCCTCATAGTCATCGGCAAGAAGGGAAGGAGCTTCATCAAAGACCTACTCCTTGGCAGCACTGCGGAGCGTGTCATAAGGGACTCAAAAGTTCCTGTGCTGCTGGTTCCGTGTGATTGACCTCAGTCTGGAACGGCTTCCACATCAGGATTCGGTAGCTACCCTGTTGCCATCATCGGTCGTTCTTTTCTCCAATTTTCGCTTTATAAATCTACTCCCTCTTGCTCTCGCCGGTCATCACCGCGGAGGCTATCATGTGTGCCAGCCGGAGGGGTTCGGGGGTTAGGCCGGTCCTCGTGGTGGCCCGGATTATCTCGACCGCGGTCTTCTCGTCCACACCTGCGGCCTGGAAATAGAGCTTTTCGGGTATCATCTCAACCAGTGGGGGTGCCTTTTTAAGAAGCCCGAGCCTCTCCTCCGCATCGGGGAAGTGTTTCCTGAGCGCGGCCTCCATCGCCCCGATGTCCGGTCTCTTCCGAACGACTACTATAACCGGCAGTCCCGTTTCCCTGTGGAGCTCCTCCAGGTCAACGACGTTGAAGCCGGCGTAGGTTATGCCCTTAAGGAGAATCAGTCTCAAATCTTTGAATCTGGATGAGCTGATGGCGTCTATCATGGCCTCCGTGGCGTCCTTTCCGTCGACGGTTATCCAGCGCGAGAGAACGCCAACAACCTCCTGGGAGCCCTTCATGACGACGCCTATCAGAATCGTTTTCTCCCGCTGGAGTTTGGAAGAGAAAGAGAACGTCCCATCGTCAAACCCAACGACGCGTATCTGGGGCTTGACCTTCCTTATCATGACAGCACCTTCTCGAGCCACTCCGCGTATTCATCGTTTACCTTGTCCACCTCTATCCTGGCTATCACGGGAACCTCGTACGGGTGCATCTCTTTGATGGCGTCCCTCAGCTCCCTCCACTTCTCGACCTCTGTCTTGAGTATGGCGCCGACTTCGGTGTCCTCCTCGATCTTCCCCTGCCACCAGTAGAACGCCCTGTGCTCCCTGAGGTTGGCGCAGGCGATGAGCTTTCTCTCAAGGAGGGCTTTCACCACCTTCTCGGCGCTCTCCCAGTCGGGGAAGGTTGTGTAAACTAGTATCATCTCCATCCTCCCACCCGTCTTAAGCTCAACGGATAAGCTTAAATCGGTTGCGGGAGTAGTAAGGACGGGATGTGGTATGGAACGGGTGAGGGCGCACCTTAGAATCCACGGGCGCGTTCAGGGGGTTGGTTTTCGCTGGGGCATGCAGAGGGAGGCGAGGAAGCTCGGCGTCAGCGGGTGGGTGAGGAACCTGCCCGACGGCACTGTTGAGGCCGTTGTGGAGGGGGACGAGGAGAGGGTCGAAGCCCTGATAGGATGGGCACACCAGGGGTCGGCCCTCGCGAGGGTAACCCGTGTGGAGGTAAAATGGGAAGAACCGGAGGGGCTTGAGGGGTTCAGGGTCACTGGGTAGCGGCGAGACGCTCCATCAGGATCCTCTTGGGGCAGTACTTGACCTCGCAGTAGTTGCAGACGTACTTCTCCTTATCCTTCTCGGGCGTGTGGAGTATGAGTTTCCTGAAGCCCTGCATCTCCTTGATCCTCACGAAGACCTCGACGGGGAGCGTTCCGTCAATGACTATGTAGAGCTTCGTCGGCTCCTCGCGGAGGTTCCTGCTGAAGACCTCCATGACGGGAACCCCGTTCTGGTGGAGGAGCCCGAGCACCTGTGAGAAACCCTGGAGGTACTTCTCCTTGTCCAGCTCTATCTCGAGGACTTCCCATCCCATCAGCGGGGCGACGTCGATGAGGCTCGGCAGCGGGTTCAGCTTCGCGAAGATCAGCTTTAGAGGGTAGGTCTTCTCTATGTATTCGATGGTGTGGTAGACTATCTTCCTGTTGACCCCGATTATCCTGGCGAGCTCGCTTATTGGAACCTCGACGTTCCGGAGGTATATCTTGCCATTCTTTACGCTGAGGCCGTTCTCGAAGAGGAACTCGGCCACCTTTCTCCTGGCGGGGTAGTTCTTGAAGTAGGCCTCGAGTATGAGCATCATTTTTGTTCACCTCTTACCCACATATGAGTAGGAATGGATATTTAAATCTTTCCCCCGCGGCGCAAGGTTATTAACGGATGCCCCGTAGCTTCCACCGTAGGGGTGAGAGGATGGCGGACTTTGATGTGGTGGGAATTGGGAACCTTAACTACGACATCATAATGCTCATCGAGCGTTTTCCGGAATTTCACGAGAAGGTCAACGCGGAGGAGGCTTTCTTCGGCCTCGGTGGAGCGGCCGCGAACACCATAAGCTGGCTCGCGCACTTCGGCCTGAGAACGGGCTACATCGGCGCCGTCGGGAGGGATGAGATAGGTGAGGCCCACCTCTCGTACTTCAGGAGGATAGGCGTTGACACGGGCGGAATAAGGGTCGTCGATGCCCCCTCGGGCGTGGCCATAGCGATGATACGAGGGGAGGACAAGAGGATAGTGAAGTACCCCGGTGCGAACCTCCTCAAAGACCTCGATTTCAACTACCTCTCCAGGGCGCGGCACGTTCACCTTTCCTCGAACCCCAGGGAGACGATAGTGGACGTTGTCAATTTTGCCAACTCGCGGGGCATCACGGTCTCCCTCGACATAGGCGAGGCGGAGCTTCCTCCCGAGGTTGAGAGAAAGGTGGATTACCTGATGATGAACGAGGATGAGTACCGGAGAAAGTTCGGTTCCTTCGACCTTTCCCTCTCGGGGGCCAAAAACCTCGTGGTTACTCTGAACGGAGGAGGGGCGCTGGTCAGGGACGCCTCTGGAAACGTTCATGAGATCAGGGGGCTCAGCGCGGAGGTCGTTGATTCCACCGGTGCCGGGGACTCATTTGACGCGGGCGTTATCTACGGTGTTCTCAACGGATGGGGGCTGGATGACGCCGCGAGGCTCGGGATGCTTCTGGCGTACCTCACCGTTCAGAAGGTTGGAGCCAGAAGCGCGGTGATGCCCCTTGAGGACGTCATAGCCGCCGCCGGGGAGGTGGGTCTCAACCTGCCCTTCGGCAGAAACTGAGCGGGCTCTTTTTCCCCTCCCCGTGGGCAGGGGCCCCTTTCATAACGTTTAAATACCTGTCGATGTACTCCTTTTAAGCTTCCTGTTAAGAAACCCTTAAAAATCCGTGCCCTAAAAGTCTTAGAGGGGCCAAAAGTCCTTAGAGTGGAGGTGGCGCGCTTGGAAATCATAATCGACAACTTCAAGCCCAAGATCACCCGTCCGTTCAAGAGGAAGAACGAGTACTGGGTCAAGCTCATTCTCTCGGAGGGAGAGGAGTACATAATGAAGTTCAAGACCCCCCTGGAGGCGGAGGATGCCATATACGGTATGCTTGATGACCTTCAGGTTTACGGCGGGAAGGTCAAGCTTCAGCTCCGCGAGGGAAACGTCATAGAGCACATAGAAGTTATAGAGCTCTACAAGCCCTCGGCAAAGGAGCTCCTCAACGAGTACTTCACCGAGTGACCCCCTCATCTGATGTTCTTTTCTGTTCATTGGGGTTGGAAATATGACAAAAACCTATATATAGTGCAGTCCACATAGTTTAATATTGGACAGCTTTGTGGGCGTGAAGTCAGGGGATCGAATATTCTCTGGAGGTCGTTACTGTGGCAAGGCGGAAGAACAAGGAGCTCCTCGAACTTGCAATGGACATGGGCGGCGAGGAGGCCGTTGAGGTAATTAAGGCTCTTGAGAAGAAGAAGGAAGCCACGGACGAGGAACTTGCAGAGATAACGGAGATACGCGTTAATACAGTGAGAAAGGTTCTCTACATGCTCTACGACCAGGGACTGGCGGAGTTCAAGCGCATCCGCGACAAGGAGACCGGCTGGTATTACTACTACTGGCGCCTTGAGACCAAGCGCCTCCCCGAGATAATCCGCTCCAAAAAGATGGCGGAGCTCAAGAAGCTCAGGGAGATGCTGGAGGAGGAGACCAGCGAGATATACTACCACTGCGGCACACCGGGTCATCCAAAGCTTACCTTCGACGAGGCCATGGAGTACGAGTTCCAGTGCCCGATATGTGGCGCGATGCTCATGCAGTACGACAACACAGAGGTCGTGGAGGAGCTTAAGAGACGCATCGAGGAGCTTGAGATAGAACTCGGCCTCAGGAAGAAGCCCAGAAAGAAGTCCAACTGAATGGCTTTCCTTTAATGAACTTCGGGGATGGTGAGAATGGAGGAAGTGGTTATTCTGGAGAAAGTTTACGGTGACAGGAGCGGTTTTCTTAAACTCGACAGGAGACTGAAGGCCCTTCTGGGCGATCTGGAAGTTGAGTGGAAGCTTTCTGCCGTCAAGAAGAACTGGGTGAAGGTCTCCCTTACCGGGGAGGACGAGGAGATAAGCGCGAACCTGGTGCGCGATGAGTTCGGCGAGGTTCCGTACAGGCTGAGCGCGGTTAAAGAGGGAGAGACCTACCGCGGCCGCTTCATAGACCTCGGGAAGGTTGGCTACGGCGCCTACGTTGACGTTGGAATCTTCAGCCCGAGGCCGAAGGATGCCCTCCTGCCCCTCTACTACCTGAAGGAGACCTTCGGTGAGATTCCGGTCAGGGAGATGATAGGCAGGTTCGGCTGGGTTGACAACCTCCCCGTCGAGGTGACCGTTAGGGATGTAGAGTTCGGTGCCAGGGAGGTTGAGCTGGCCTTCAGCGACTCTCAGCTGAGGCGCATGAAATCCTGGCTCAGCGACGGCCACGACAAGCTCTTCATAACCGGGACGGTTAGCGAGAACGTTGAGAAAGCCCTCATCCAGACCGGCCACGGCAGGGACGTTAGGCGCGTCGAGGAGCTGGGCCTCATGGAGACGCTCCTCATACTCAAGAAGGGCACCCAGGCGCCGGGCATAATCAAGGAGATAGGGCCCCACTTGAAGGGAACCCTCATCGGCGCTATCAAGTTCGAAGAGTGAGCCCGTGGATTAGGCGGACCGCGAGGGCTGCCAGCAGGACGAAGCAGTAGGGGAACATGGCCGGCACGAAGAGCGCCACAGGGATGTAGATCAGGGTCATCAGGAACAGAAATGCCGTTTGTCCCTTCATTCTTATGCCTTTTTCTCTTCCCGCGATCGCGTAAACTGCAGTTGTGATCGTGAGGGAGCCGTTCAGCAGGAAGTCCCTGACATGTGCGGGCGTGTTGGGGTCCATGTTTGATGGTATGCCTGGCGGCAGTCCGAAGGCCCCGTAGAGCAGGAAGACTCCAATGCCGGTTATGAGAAGGTACGCGTAGTTTCTGAGGTGTCTCTTGGGGAAGGCTATCACAAATATCAGCGGCATCAGGACGAGGTAGGGGTTTATCGCCACCGCCAGGAGGGTGAACAGGGACAGCACCCCCGTCTGGAGGAGCGCCTTCAACTTCTCGGGCGAGAACGTCACGTTGCTCACTATCGCGAGGGCTATCATGAAACCCGCAAGGCCCAGGGCATCCCCGCTTACCTCACAGAAGCTCTCCCTGAACATCGGGGCGACGAAGGTCAGCCCGAAGACCAGAAAGCCCAGCTCGCGGGACCTCCTCGGGGCCAGGTAGAACGCGAAAGACATTATCAGGAGTATAAGGAGCCAGTGGACGAAGATTATGTTCTCCTCGATGGGGGGCACCGTTCTGAAGACTGCTCCCATGATGGCGCTCAGGGGGGAGTCCGGGGAGCCGCCGGCCGTGAATTTTAGGGCGGACGATAGGTATGTCAGGAATTCGTCAGTAAGTCCGGGTCTTTCCGCCGTGAGGTACCAGAGCAGGAAGAGGGAGGCGGCCAGCGCGTAGAACCTTCCCGCGTGGCTGTCGTCGCCGCTGAGGAGGACCAGGAATACGATGATTATGGTGAACACCAGCGTCAGAAATGTGGCCACCGAGCCTCTGGGAGGGTTCCACAGCCCCTCAAATGCCCTCTCCGTGAGGTGGATGCTGTCCTCCGAGCCCGTTATGAGAACGGTGCCGTTGAGGACGACGATGGAGGGGAGAAGGGAGGCGTTCGCGGGGAGTCCCGTCCGGTTCCAGACGGACGCCATGAGCCCGTTGTTGTAAACGTTGCCGACGAGAACCAGGGTGTCGTTTCCATGACGCTTGACGGTGTAGAGCTTTTCGTCCACGTAGTATGCCCAGCCCATTGCCCATGTCTCGTTGCCCGGGACGACGGTGTAGGTGGAATTTGAGCTCAGAAACGCCTGGAACGCTTCGGGGTTTGGATAATATGCCAGCTCGCCGGCAGAAACGAATGGAACCGCCAGCAGGAGGATGAGCGCGATTAGAACGGGAACCCTCTTCATGCTCTCCCTCCCGATGAGATACCCAGAGGTGGTTAAAAAGTTAATGCAGGGCCCCCCATAAAGAAGGGGGAGATAACGGGGGATTACTCCTCCTTGGATTCATCCGGGGCTTCCTTCCCGCCCCTCATCGCTTCGAGCTTCTCGACGAGCTTGTCAACTATCTCCATGAAGGCCTTGGCGGCAACCGTGTCCTCGTAGAGGACTATGGGCATGCCGGCGTCGCTTGCCTCCCTGGCCTTGAGGTCTATGGGTATGCCGCCGAGGAAGTCAACGCCCTCCTTCTCGGCGAGCTTCTTCCCGCCGCCCTTGCCGAAGATGTCTATCTCGCCGCCGCAGTGCGGGCAGATGAGGTAGCTCATGTTCTCGACGACCGCTATGTAGGGCACTTCCATCTTCTTCATCATGTTAACCGCCTTGCCTGTGTCGAGGAGCGCTACCTCCTGCGGGGTGGTGACGATAACCGCGGCGTCGAGCTTGAGGGTCTGGGTGACGGTCAGTATCTCGTCGCCGGTTCCGGGCGGGAAGTCGATTATCATGAAGTCGAGAGAACCCCATTTGACGTCGCCGAGGAGCTGCTTGATGGCCTTGGTGACTAGTGAGCCGCGCCAGATTATCGGCTGGTCGTCCGGAACGAGGAAGCCCATGCTCATGACCTTTATCGGGGTCGTCTGGCCGAGGAAGTCGTTCGTCGGCGGTATCATCTCGAACCTGCCGTCCTCCATCTTCTCGGCCAGAACCTCCGCCTCCTCAACGCCGAGCATCTTGGCGACGTTCGGCCCGTGTATGTCCGCGTCGAGTATTCCAACGAAGTAGCCCTTCTTTGCCAGAGCGGTGGCGAGGTTAACCGCCACGGTGCTCTTGCCGACGCCGCCCTTGCCGCTCAGGACGGCTATCTTGTACGTCCACTTCTCCTGCTTCTCGTTTATCCTCTGGGTGAGTGGGTCAGCGCCCAGTCCTCCTATGTTGAGTGTGGGAGCTTTGATCGTCATCTCATTCACCTCCGGCTTAGGTTGCCCTAAGGAACTTAAAAGTTTTGTCCAAAAATTTGACAGTATTACCCAGGTTTGGGTACTCTAAAGGGGGACGACGGCGGGTATGCCCCGTATCTCCCCAATCTCAACGTCCACGCCGTAAACCTCTCTGAAGAGCCCCCCGCCGAGAACCTCAAGACCCCCATCTGCCACGACCCTACCCCCCTTCATGAAGATGAATCTCTTCGCGAAGCGCAGCGCCAGATTGACGTCGTGCATCACCACTATCGCGGTTCCTCCCTCCCTGGAGAACCCCCTGGCGAGTCTCATAACCTCCAGCTGGCTTCTTATGTCCAGGTTGTTCGTTGGCTCGTCCATGATGAGTATTTTGGGCTCCTGGGCGAGGGCCCGCGCTATCCCCACCTTCTGAAGCTCACCGCCGCTCAGTCTGTTCGTGGTTTTGGTGGCCATGTTCTCTATCCCGAGCGTCCTCAGGGCTGCCCTGACAGCCTCGATGTCCCTCTTTGATGGCCTCAGCCCCATGTGGGGCCTCCTCCCAAGCAGCACCGTGTCGAAGACGGTCATAAACCCGGGCTCTGTTCTCTGCGGGACGTAGGCGATGAGGCGCGCGAGCTCGTCCCTC
>NZ_LLYW01000057.1 GCF_001484195.1 Thermococcus celericrescens | reverse complement strand
CCAGCCGACGATGGCAGCTATCGCCGAACCGCCGGAGGTGAAGCCCATTATCATTCCCGCGTAGGTGAAGCTGGCGGCCATGAAGGCGCCCCAGATGACACCCAGTATTATAGCAGCGGGCGTCACTTCGCGGTAGGTCTCGTCCGAATCCTTACGCTTCCAGCTCGCGTCTCCAACCTTCCAGTTGGCATCCGCCATCTCCCAACCCCCTGCACAGTTATGAGCATTCATGTCCACGTTCTTTAGGAATGTGCATTCCTTGGAGATTGGCCCGTTTGGTAATATAAAGTTTTTCAGACCTGTAAATGCCAAGAAGTGGACACCAACGCACATTACGACATTGAAGGCTCGAAGGGTGTTTAATGTGCCGTTTAATCCGCCGAACGACGGTTAGTTGAAACTTGAAAATGCTGAAGCGATTTAGGAAAAGTTCTGGGAAAAACGAAGGCTCAGACCTTAATGGTCACGTCAATGACCGCGGTCTCTTTGCCGGGGTTCCTCACCACGACCTTCCACCTGCCCTTCGGAAGTTCAACGACCGCATTCACTTCCCTGACGGTTCCAAAATCCCTCAGCACGGTCCCGTCGGAGGAGACAACCTTCACCTCAATGGGAACGCTGGAGCTTATCTCAACCGTCAGATTCGCC
>NZ_LLYW01000056.1 GCF_001484195.1 Thermococcus celericrescens | reverse complement strand
TCGGAGACCCTCGTTGCCATCTTTTCGGCGGGGGCAGTGGGGCTGGCCCTCGCGGGAGCACAGCCCACCCTGGGTCTCCTCGGAATCGCCGTCTACGGTCTCCGCACCAATTACCGACTCATAGACGCTGCGATGGTTGCGATCCTGGTTCTCAGGGCATCAGGGGTGGTGTGATTGCGGATAGCACTGGTGAGCGACTGGTACTACCCCAAGATAGGCGGCGTTGCAAGTCACATGCATCACCTGGCCCTAAAGCTCAGGGAGAGGGGATACGAGGTTGCTGTGATCACGAACGACAAGAAAACGGGGAAGGAAGAAGAGCTGGAGGCGAAAGGAATCGAACTCGTAAAAATCCCTGGAGTCATCAGCCCGGTCCTTGAGGTAAACCTCTCCTACAGCCTGAAATCCACAGGGGAACTCAACGAGTTCCTGGAAGATTTCGACGTTATCCACTCGCACCACGCATTCACCCCGCTGGCCCTGAAGGCCGTGAAGGCCGGCAGGGGAATGGGGAAGGCGACTTTACTCACAACCCACAGCATATCCTTCGCTCACGAATCCAGGCTCTGGGAGGCCCTCGGCCTGACGTTCCCCCTCCTCAGCAGGTACCTGAAGTATCCCCACGAGATAATAGCCGTCAGCAGGGCGGCGGAGGCGTTCATAAGGCACTTCACTGACGCTCCGGTGAGAGTCATCCCTAACGGGGTTGACGATGACGTCTTCAGGCCCCTGAGCGAGGGGGAAAAGGAGCGCCTTAAGGAGGAGCTCGGCATCGAGGGAGACGTTGTCCTCTACGTGAGCAGGATGTCGCCGAGAAAGGGCCCCCACGTCCTCTTAAACGCCTTCTCAGGAATAACCGACGCAACGCTCGTCATGGCGGGTTCCGGAGAGATGCTCCCGTTCCTGAGGGCACAGGCGAAGTTTCTCGGGATAGAAGACCGGGTTCGCTTCCTGGGATACGTCGATGGCTCCCTCCTCCCGAGGCTCTTCGGCATGGCCGACGTTTTCGTCCTTCCCTCCACCACGGCGGAGGCCTTCGGGATAGTAATCCTGGAGGCCATGGCCGCGGGGGTTCCAGTGGTCGCCACGGACGTTGGAGGAATCCCGGAGATAATCAGGAACAGCGAGAGCGGGCTTCTGGTTTCCCCGGGCAACGAACTCGAGCTGAGAAACGCCATTCAAAAGCTCCTCCTCGACGAAGACCTCAGGAGACGGTTCGGAAACAACGGCAGGAGGGCCGTCGATGAGCGCTACTCATGGAAAAAGGTCACCGAGGGCATAGAAAAGGCTTATGAGAACGTGATGCAAAACCTGTAGGGGATGAGAATGAGGCTCGAAGAACTCACCTGGCCGGATTTTGATGAGGTTAAACGACGGGTTGATACCGTTGTTATCCCCGTTGGGAGCGTTGAAGCCCACGGGAGACACCTCCCGCTGGGGACCGACACCTTCGCCCCGCTCGAGATAGCGAAGCGCGTGGACGAGAGGGTCAGGGAGCTTGGCCGCGATGTTCTGATAGCCCCTCCAGTCTGGTACGGACACACGTTCGTTCTCAACGTTTACCCCGGAACGATAAACGTGGGGGGCGATGCCTTCAAAGCATACATGCACGGAATAATGCGCGAGTTTGCGGCCGAGGGGTTCAGAAGGATAGTCCTCCTCAACGGGCACGGCGGCAACTACTCGCCGCTGGTTCTGGCCGCGGAAGAGGTGGCCGAGGAGTTTCCCAATGTTGAGGTCTGGCTCATCAACTGGTGGATAGACTTCAGGGAGGACGTTCTTTCGATATGCTCAAGCCAGGGGCACGCTGGCCAGGACGAGACCTCCGTCATCCTGGCCATAAGGCCGGAGCTCGTTAAGATGGAGCGGGCCACAGGAGGGAAGAGCAAATCAAAGGTAAGGCGCATAAGGAGAGACATCGGTCTGGAGCTGTTCCCCGACGGGGTGAACGACGACCCATCCCTCGCCACCGCCGAGAAGGGAGAGGCCATACTCAGCGTGGTGAGTGAGAAGATAGCCCGCCTGCTGGTGGGTGAATGATAATGGGGAAGGAAGAAGTCCTCGCCGAGATAGACAGGCGCATAAAGCGCCTCGAAGCGGAAATTCAAATGGCGGAGGACAGGATTAGATACCTGGAGGAGATAGGCGCTCCCGTGAGGTACCGCGCCCTCCAGAGGAAGGACTACACGGTGTACTACCTCGTCTTCATGGGGGTCTGGATGCTCATCGGAACTCTGGCCCTGCTCCTCATCAGGAACCGCCTCCCCTACTCCTTCAACGTCCCCCTGCTCCCTTACATCGTCATCGCCCTGATTCTCCTGGCCGCGCCCGCGGTGTACCTGCTCTGGAGCGGGAGGGAGAAGCCGAAAACCCCGATGGAGGAGTTCGAGGAGAGGGAGCGGCTCGCAAGGGACGTTCTAACGCGGTTCTACCGGCCGCTGAGGGAGGCCGTCGAAAAGGATGACCGGGAGATGATGCGGGCCATAGCCGAGGAGCTGCTGAGCAACCCGGTTCTTGCTGGCTCCGTGGAGGAGATGGCCGAGGGGGACCCGAAGCTCATGGCCTACGCACTCTATCTCTATTCAAACTACTCCCCGGAGCTGGTGGAGGAGGTTAGGGAGACGGCGGGGAGGATCAGCAACAAACCCCTGAAAGCCCTCCTCTCCGGACTGGTGGAGGGAAGCGAGGGCTAAAGGTTATAACCATTTCGCCGTTCTTTTTTCGGTGAGGCGATTGAGGCTGGAAGTTCTTAGCAGGGAGGATATGAACGCCCTCTCCAGGGAGCTGAGCAGGGCTGGGATAATGAACAGAACCCGGGAGGAGGTTTCCCCCCAGATATCACACTACGTCGTCATAGAGGGAACTTACGCCGAGCTTCTTGAGAAAGCTGAGGGGATAGAGCCCGTTGAGGCCGCCCTGGATGAACTCAGATTCGCGTACGAAGAGATAACCCGAGACTGGAGAGTAGGAGAGAAAAAGAGCCTGGAGAGGCTCTTTGGCGAGTCGGACCTCGGAAAGCTGATAGTGGTCACGGCCCTTATGGAGGCCGGGGCCGTTGCCGAGGAAGACGGAACGCTCGTTCTGAACGAAATGGTCCCCCTTGACTTCCTCAGAGCGGAGCTGCGCTTCTCCATAGACGATATCGAGGAGTACCTGGAGGACATCGAGGAGCGCTTCAAAACGGGCATGGTGACGGAGTACACCCTCGAAAAGAGGTACTTCGTCGAGGTTATGGAGGTCGAGGGGGAGCTGATCGAAGAGGCGCTTGAGATAGCGAAGGAGTACGCCACGGAGGAAAGCGTGGTCGAGGCGATGTTCGACGGCATAGCCCGCTCGGTTCTGGCGGACGTCATACTGGAGCTGGCCGAGAGGCACAGGCGCAAGAACGAACTGATGGAGGCCATAATGGAGAGGGAGCCGATAGTCGTTGAGGGCGAGCGCGAGAGGGTGAACATATACTTCGACGAAGATGCCATAGAGGATTTCCTCAAGGAGCTCCAGAGCCTCGGCTACCTGAAGGTGAAGGGCAACAGGATATGGGTCTGATTCCCCTCTCCTCCCCCATCCCTCCGTAAAATTTTAAAAGGACTTTTCTCACCTAGGTCCGGAGGTGGTGGAAGTGGCGGAGCTGAAGGCGGTTATATTCCACGACCGCGACGGCACCCGCTACTACCGCTGCCCGCGCTGCGGAATGCTCTTCAGAACATCCAAGGACTACACCAGGCACGTGAACAGGGCCCACGGGCACCTGTTCCGGAAGTGATCCCCTATTCTCCCGCCATTTTCTCAGTTTCGGTTCTTTAACATCCCGCGGGATGAGGAGAACAGCCAGGGCTGAAAAAAGTGATGAGCGGCAGGGCTTTCCGACCGGTCAGTCGCGGATTATTATCTCCTTCGTGAGCTTCACGATGAAGGTCTTCCCCACCTTCTCCCTCTCAACCAGCTGCTTCTTCTCCAGCTCCTGGATGATCCTGCTTATCGTCGGCCTCGAGTAACCCGTCAGCTCCGGCAGTTCCTCCTGCTTGACCGTACCGCCCTTTTCGAGTATGGCGTTCACGACTATGCGCTCCTTCTCGGTCAGCACCTCTATGGGCACCCTGTTGGCGAACCACTTCTCCTTGGCGTAGTAGAGCGAAACCGGAACCGCCACGGCCAGCGAGAGCAGCACCGCGGCCGCTATCATCACCCAGTTGGTCTCCCTGGGCTGGGCGGGTATCTCTATCTCAAGGTTCTCACGTACCCAGTAGGTCTGGTAGCCCATCGCCTCTATCTTCCTCTGGACGTCCTTGGACATGCCAGCGCCCATGAGCTCGACGAGGTCCGGATGGAGCTTCTGTATGGCGTCGGCGGTTGAGTCGGAGAGGGCATCCTCCTGGGTCAGGAGGAAGGGGTATCCGTATATCATGGCCCACCTGGCGGCAGCGAGGGCCGAGCCGTAGTCGCTGGAGCTGGCGACAACGACCGTATCGTGTCCGTTAGGATAGAAGTGCAGCGCCAGCTTTGCCGCCGTTTCCGTCCTAACCGCGCCGCCTATCCTCTCGACTATGAAGCCCATCTTAAGGAGCTCATCCTGAACCTTGTCGCTGATGGCCTGTGAGTCACCGATTATAAGGACGTGGTTCCAGCCGAACTGGGCGTAGCTCTGGAGCTGGGCGATTGTTCCGGGATCGAGTTCCTCACGGTTCACGGGCAGTATCGGGACATCCAGCATCTTGGCGTAGGGGAGAGCAATGATATAATCGATTAAATCATCGTTTCTCACGATTATAAGGTCGTACTTTGGCCCCTCCTTCGTATCCTGTGCGGAGGAGAGAGGAAGCATGAAGGATGAGAACACCAGCAGGATGAGCGTCAGAGCAACGGCCCGTTTAACCATTCCATCACCTGAAAAAAGGGTAGGAAAAGGCCCTTAAAAGGTTTTTCAAAGCTCCAGGGTTTCGCCGGGTTCGAGAATTACGACCTCCGCTTTGTCCCCAACCAGCCTCCTGAACTCCCCGGGGTCCGCCGCTATCGGGGGCCAGGTGTTGTAGTGCATCGGCACGACCTTCCTCGGCTTCAGGAACTCCACAGCCTTGGCGGCCTCGCGCGGTCCCATCGTGAAGTGGCCGCCTATGGGAAGCAGGGCAACGTCTATCGGCCCGTAGAGCTCGGCGAAGAGCTCCATGTCCCTGAAGACGAAGGTGTCGCCGGCGTGGTAAATCCTGACGCCGTCGAGCTCGATTATGTAGCCGCAGGCGCTTCCTATGCTGTACTTGCCGTCGCTGCTGGAGTGCCAGGCCGGAACCTGGACGATCTTGACCCCGTCAACCTCCGTCGGACCGTAGTTCATGCCGATGGTAGTTATGCCGCTCTCGCTCTCAACGAGGTAGTTGGCTATGTCGTACATGGCGACTATCTTCGCCCCGGTTCTCCTGGCTATCGCCGCCGCATCGCCGATGTGATCTCCGTGGGCGTGGGTCACGAGTATCAGGTCCGCCTCAACATCCTCAGGCTTGGCGGCAGCTGCAGGATTGGCCGTCAGGAACGGGTCTATCAGAATCCTCTTGCTCCCCTCTATCAGAAAGGCAGCGTGGCCCAGAAACCTCACCTTCACCATGAAACCACCCCCGCGGATATAATAACCTGGACTAACTTAAGTCTTTCGGGTTGTGGCCGGGGCAACCGTCACCGAACGGTACGGCCACTCCCCCTCAGCTCAAATTACGAGGGCTGTAGAGTATGGTAACAGAGGTAGTAACTGAAGTACAATGTAACAGAATGTGCTTTCATAGGACATAAAAATACATCTTTGTACAAAAAAGGGCAAGGTTTATAAACATGAACAGTGTTGAATATGAGCGGTGATTCAATAGTGGAGGGCCAGACCCAAATACTGATTGTTCTGGTTCTGTACCTTTCGTTTTTGATAGGGTTCGGAGTTTATCAGGGAAGGAAGGCAAAGAGCGGCAAGGACTTCGCCATCGCAGGCAGGCAGCTTCCGGGCTGGATAGCGGCACTCTCAGAGCGCGCCACAGGTGAATCCGCGTGGGCACTCCTGGGCCTCCCCGGTTTCGCCTATGCCGCCGGTCTCTCAGCGATATGGGTTGCAGTTGGATGTGTGGCCGGTATCATCGTGGCGTGGACCGTCTTCGCTGGAAGGCTCAGGAGGGAGGCCGAGAAGTACGACGCGACAACGTTCATCGACTACATCGCCAGGCGCCACTCCGACGCCGAGAAGTGGATAAGAATCCTCGGCAGCGTTACTGTGGTGTTCTTCTTTTTCTTCTACGTCGGTGCCCAGTTCCTCGGCGGCGGAAAGACGCTGAACGCTCTCTTCGGCGTTGATCCAAAGATCGGAATGCTGATAACCGCGGTGATAATCCTGCCCTACACCGTCCTCGGAGGCCTCAAGAGCGTCGCGTACACGGACACCGTCCAGGCGATAGTCATGATACTCACCCTCACCATAGCGCCAATAGTCGGCCTCGTCTACATCGCCAACCACCCGGATGTTTTCGCTCACTCCGTTTCCAGCGCCCTAGAGATGTCCGGGCCCGAGTACTCCACAATCCTCGGGGGACTCGTAGGTGGCGCCGCGTTCGTCTTCGTCATAGCAGAGTTCTCATGGTTCTTCGGCTACCTTGGTGGAATGCCCCAGCTCAGCATCAGGTTCATGGCAATCAAGGACGAGAAGAACGCCAAACTCGCCAGGAACGTCGGCGTCAGCTGGACCATACTGGCCTACATCGGTGCCCTCCTCATAGGATGGATTGGAATAGCCATCTTCGGCCCGACCGGCCTCGAGGACCAGGAGGCCGTTATGCCCTCGGTCATGCTGAAGCTGTTCCCGCCATTCCTCGCGGCGATATTCATAACCGGCGCGATAGCGGCCATGCTCTCGACGGCTGACTCGCTGCTCATACTCTCCGCCACCGAGCTCTCGGAGAACCTGCTCAAGCCCTTCGTCTACAAGGAGGACTTCGATCCGAAGAGGAGCCTTAAGCTTTCGAGGATCACCACCGTCGCCCTGGGTGTCATAGCACTCGTTACCGCCTACCTCGTGCCGTCAAAGCTCATCTACACCATCGTCGGCTACACCTGGGCCGGAATAGGCGACACCTTCTCTGTGATAGTCATAATGACGCTGTTCTGGAAGAGGTTCCACGGAAGGGCCGTCCCGCCGACCATCGTAACGGGACTGCTGTTCACCATCTTCTGGATCAGCTCGGGGCTTGAGAAGGTCGTCTCGGCAAGGCTCATGACCTTCATCGTGACCGCTGTGGTTGCGGTGATAGCGACCTACGCCCTGAAGCCCAAGGAGGCAGCCACCACCGCCTGAGTTTTGTTTTTATCCATTGATGTCCTTTTTAGCCCATCGGGGCTTTACTTTTCCTCTACCATGCCCATATTTACCTCGCTGTCCTTTTTAGGAAAGCTTATATAGAATTCCGCCGAGTTTAGGCCGGTGATGTGATGACGTTTGATTACTTCTTCAAGCCAAAGGCTATAGCGGTTATCGGAGCATCCAACGACCCGCTCAAGCTTGGCTATGAGGTCTTCAAGAACCTCAAGGATTACAAAGACGGCAAGGTTTATCCTGTGAACGTCAAGGACGAGGTCGTTCAGGGCGTCAAGGCTTACAAGAACGTGAAGGACATTCCGGACGAGGTTGACCTGGCCGTTGTCGTCGTTCCGAAGCGCTTCGTCAAGGGTACCATAGAGGACTGCGGAGAGAAGGGTGTCAAAGGAATAATCCTCATCACGGCGGGCTTCGGTGAGGTCGGCGAGGAGGGCAAGAGGGAGGAGCGCGAGCTCGTTGAGATAGCCCACAAATACGGCATGCGCATAGTCGGCCCCAACTGTGTCGGTATAATGAACACCCACAACGCCATGAACGCCACCTTCGTGACCAACGCGAAGAAGGGAGACATAGCCTTCATAAGCCAGAGCGGTGCCCTCGGAGCGGGCATAATCTACAAGACCGTCAAGGAAGGAATAGGCTTCTCCAAGTTCGTCAGCATAGGCAACATGGCGGATGTTGACTTCGCCGAGTTCATGGAGTACCTCGCCGATACGGAGGAGGACAAGGCAATCGCGCTTTACATCGAGGGTCTGAAGAACGGAAGGGCTTTCATGGAGATAGCCAAGCGCGCCACCAAGAAGAAGCCGGTCATAGTTCTCAAAGCTGGCAAGAGCGAGAGCGGAGCGAGAGCGGCATCTTCCCACACAGGTTCACTCGCCGGCTCGTACAAGATATACGAGGCGGCCTTCAAGCAGAGCGGAATAATCGTCGCGGACACGATAGACGACATGCTCAGCATGGCTCGCGCTTTCACCCAGCCCCTGCCGAAGGGAACCCGCGTCGCCATAATGACCAACGCCGGCGGACCGGGAGTTCTCACCGCGGACGAGATAGACAAGCGCGGGCTGAAGCTGGCCAACCTCGAAGAGGAGACCATCGAGGGACTTCGCTCGTTCCTTCCGCCGATGGCGGCAGTCAAGAACCCGGTCGACATGATAGCCTCCGCCAGGGGAGAGGACTACTACAAAACGGCAAAGCTTCTCCTCGAAGACCCCAACGTTGACATGCTGATAAGCATCTGTGTCGTTCCGACCTTCGCGGGCATGACGCCGACTGAGCACGCGGAGGGCGTCGTGAGGGCGGTTAAGGAGGTCAACAACGGCAAGCCGGTTCTCGGTCTGTTCATGGCAGGCTACGTGAGCGAGCCCGCGAAGGAGGTTCTCGAGAAGGCAGGCATTCCGAGCTACGAGAGGCCGGAGGATGTCGCCGCCGCGGCTTATGCCCTCGTGGAGTTTGCAAAGGCTAAGGGAGTTTTGAAGGAAGAGGAATGAGGTGATTTTGGATGGCGAAGGTTACCGACATGGTTTTGTGGGACAAGCCCGGGGAGAAGGTTATACTCCTCGGCAACCAGGCCATAGCCAGGGGTGCCCTCGAGGCCAACATAGCCGTTTTTGCGGCCTATCCCGGAACCCCGAGTTCAGAGCTTACCGACACAATGGCCATGGTCGCCAAGAAGGCCGGCGTCTATATGGAGTACTCCACCAACGAGAAGGTCGCCTTTGAAACTGCCCTTTCAGCGGCATGGAGCGGCCTCAGGGCCATGACGGCCATGAAACACGTTGGACTGAACGTCGCGGCAGACACATTCATGAGCGCCGTTGGAATGGGCGTTGAGGGCGGATTCGTCATAATGGTCGCCGACGACCCGAGCATGTGGAGCAGCCAGAACGAGCAGGACACCAGGGTTTACGCGAAGTTTGCCAACGTTCCCGTTCTCGAACCCAGCGACCCGATGGAAGCCAAGGAAATGACGAAGTACGCCTTCGAGCTGAGCGAGAAGTTCAAGCACTTCGTCATCCTGAGGACGACCACCAGAACGTCGCACGCCAGGGGAGACATCGTCCTTGGGGAGCTGCCCGAGGAGATAAAGCAGGGCAAGAGGAAGTTTGGAAACTTCAAGAAGGACCCGAACAGGTTCGTCGACATACCCGCCAACTCGAGGCGCTTCCACCCGCAGATACTCGAGAAGATAGAGAAGATCCGCGAGGAGCTCAACGAGTGCCCGTTCAACTGGATAGAGGGTGACGAGAGCGCCAAGGTCGGTATCATCGCCCCGGGACTTGCCTACTCCTACGTGAAGGAGGCCCTTCACTGGCTCGGCGTCGAGAACGTAAAGGTCCTCAAGCTCGGAACTCCGTTCCCCCTCCCGTACGGCCTGCTTGAGAAGTTCCTCGACGGTCTTGAGAAGGTTCTCATCGTTGAGGAGCTCGAGCCGGTCGTCGAGGAGCAGGTCAAGACCTGGGCCTACGACAAGGGCCTGAAAATCCCGATCCACGGAAAGGACCTCGTGCCGAGAGTTTACGAGATGACCACCAGGAGGGCCGTTGAGGCAATAGCAAAGTTCCTCGGCCTTGAGACCCCCCTGAACTTCAAGGAGCTCGATGAGAAGTACGAGAAGGTTAAAGGAATGGTTCCGCCGAGGCCGCCGAGCCTCTGTCCGGCGTGCCCGCACAGGAACACCTTCTACGCCATAAAGAAGGCCGCCACGCCGCGCGCCATATTCCCGAGCGACATAGGCTGTTACACCCTCGGTGTCCTCCCGCCGCTCAAGGCCGTTGACACGACAGTCGCGATGGGCGGTTCAATCGGAGTTGCCCACGGCCTCAGCATAGCCCTCAACGGAAGCGTCGCGGAGGACGAGCACAAGACAGGTAAGGAGAAGAAGGTCATCGTCGCCACCATAGGTGACTCGACGTTCTTCCACACCGGCCTTCCCGCCCTGGCCAACGCGATCTACAACCGCTCCAACGTCCTCATAGTCGTCGTTGACAACCTCGTCACGGCAATGACCGGTGACCAGCCGAACCCGGGAACCGGCGACACCCCGCACGGACCCGGCAAGCAGATAAAGATCGAGGAGGTCGCCAAGGCGCTCGGCGCTGACTTCGTCGAGGTCGTCGACCCGTACGACATCAAGGCGACCGTCGAGACCATGAAGAGGGCCCTCCAAGTCGAGGGAGTGAGCGTCGTCGTCACCAGGCGCGTCTGTGCCCTCCACAGGATAGGAGAGCTCAGGAGGGCCAGGATACAGTGGCCGCTCTACCAGGTCAACGAGGAGAAGTGTACCGGCTGTAAGATATGTATCAACGCCTATGGCTGTCCGGCAATCTACTGGGACGCCGAGACCGGAAAGGCCAAGATAGACGAGCTCATGTGCTGGGGCTGCGGTGGATGTGCGCAGATCTGTCCGTTCGACGCCTTTGAGAAGGTCCGGGAGGGAGAGATATGAAGGAGTACAACATCGTTATCACCGGAGTTGGCGGCCAGGGAATCCTCACCGCCGCCAACCTTCTCGGCTGGGCCGCCCTCCGCGCCGGCCACAAGGTCAGGATGGGAGAGGTCCACGGAATGAGCCAGCGCTTTGGTTCGGTCATCGCCTACGTCCGCTTTGGGGAGGAGGTTTACGGCGCGATGGTTCCCGAGGGGAAGGCAGACGTCATCCTCTCCTTCGAGCCGGTCGAGGCGCTCCGCTACATCAACTACCTCAAGAAGGGCGGGCTGGTCTTCACGAACGCCAAGCCGATACCGCCGGTTCAGGTTTCGATGGGCCTGGCCAGCTATCCGAGCCTCGATGAAATAAAGAAGGTCGTCGAGGAGGACTTCCAGGCCAAGTTCATGGCCTTCGACGCCGAGGATCTCGCGGTCAAGGCCGGTCACGTGATAACGACCAACGTCGTCCTCATAGGCGCGCTGACCCAGACGCCCGGCTTCCCGCTCTCGGCGGAGCACGTCAAAGAGGTCATCCGCGTCAGCGTCCCGCCGAAGGCCGTTGACGTCAACATGAAGGCCTTCGACCTCGGTGTCCAGGCCGCAAAAGAGATGCTGGGGCTCTGATGCCCCTATTTTTAACTATTCTGAGTGCACTTTCTTGACAACCCTTTTCGAACATCCGCCAAAACCCTTATAACTTACCCCGGGGTAAGCTCCTTACCCCCGGGTAAGCCAACATCCCTCAGATTCACAGTGTTCCAGAAATGCAGAAGACCCAGAAACCAGGCGATCAACCAAAGTGTTTCCAAAATGGACCCGAAATGAGGGGGAGTAAAAGATTCCAAGGGACAAGAGGGTTTCACCACTCTTCCTCTTCCTCGATGAGGCCGTACTTCTCCAGCTCGCGGAGGAGCTTTCTAACGGCTTCCCAGGCGTCGTGCTCACTCTTCGCTCCGGAGCAGACTATCTTTCCGGATGAGAAGAGCAGTATCACGGCCCTCGGCTCCTTAACGCGGTAGATAACGCCGGGGAACTGCTCGGGTTCGTACTCACAGTTTGGCAGACTGAGGGCAACGGCATCGAGGTTGAACTCCATACCGATGTCGCCGCTGAAAACCATGTTCTGGATGTCTATCTGCGGGGCGCGGCCGAACTTGGCGCCTATCTTCTTGAGCATCTGGATGAGCTTGTTGACGGCGCGCTCTATGTCCTCAACGCTCTTGGCGCCGGTGACGACGAGCTTGCCGGAGCTGAATATAAGGAGCGCCACCTTGGGCTCCTCGAAGCGGCAGATGATGCCCGGGAACTCCTCGGGGTTGTACTTGGAGTTGGGGCAGATTTCAATGACCTTCTCAAGGTTGAGCTGGGTGAATAAGTCCACAGAAGCGACAATATTCTCAATCCTGAGCTTTACATTGCTCATGTCGACCAAGGCTTACACCTCCAGATGGTGGGTTTAAAAACCCTTTATAAATGAGGCGGGTTGAGTTTTTAAAGGTTTAGGTCACGATGGCCAGGGGAGCGGAGAAAATGCACACAAGTGTTCAGGCAGGAGTTAGAACTTTCTTAAGTGTCGGTAACTAAAAAGCAAGAAGGCTTAAAAAGGGGTTCAACAGAGCGGGGGTGGTGAGACCATGAGAAACACGATGGTTTTAGTAAGGACCGACAACTTTCAGAAGGCCAGCATCGCTCTGGCTGACCTGGTGCGCTACGGAGGAATGCAGATACGCGGCGACCCGAGGATTATCCCCCCTGCCCTCTCCGACTGGGCCTTTGAGAAGATAAGCGGCGAGAAGCCGAGGAGGCGCTTCAGGGCCCACGTGATCGCCCAGATAGACCTCCCGCCGGCGAGGGCAATCGGGAGGCTTATGGACATACATCCACCTGCGCACGTTCTCGTGATTCCCCCCGATACCGAAGTCTGGGAAGAGCTAATGCGCCTCTGGGGGACTTTTGAGAAGCTCAAAGGCTTCCACCCTCCAAAGAGGACCCGGGCGGAGGAGCTAAGGAAGAAGCGCGAGAAAGAGAGGGAGAACGAAGGATTGGAGGAACTCTGACTCACTTCTTCTTCCGCTTCTTGATCTTGATGTTGGCTATGTCGCCGAGCGTCGGCTCGTAGTCCCTCGGAATGCTCTTCTTCTCCAGAACCTCCTCCCCGGAGGTCTCGATGAGTTTTATTTTGAAGTACTTCTCCAGCTTTTTCGCTTCCTTTATCGTCGGCTCGCGGTGGCCGTGGGCGATGGCGCGGAGGTCGTTCATGGAGAGCCCGATCTCATGGGAGAGCTCCTCGTAGCTCTTCCCCGAGCGCTGTATCGCCTTGTAAACCCTCTCGGCGTAATCCTCAACTATCTCCTCCGTGTACAGCGGCCTCTCCGTCCTCGGCTTCGGAGCGGGCCTGGGCCGGGAGGCCGGCCTCGAGTACGTCCTTCTCACCGGCCGCCTTCCGGTGGGCATTATGCTGAAGGTTCCGGGCTTCTTTCCGCCGTATTTCTCATAACAGCGGTCGCAGACGAGAACTTCCGCCCCCTCGATCCTTATCCTGTGACCGGGACCTCTTATCGGCGCCCCACATACCTCACAGTACCTCGGTTTGGCCTTCCCCATCTCAATCACCTTCTTACTCCACTTAAGGCTGGGAGTCATGCTTTTTAAACCCCACGATGAGCTTATATCGATGGCGGAAGTGAAGATAGAGCGGCTCCCCAAGCTTGACCAGGAAACGCTGGAAAGGCTCATCGAGATATACATGAGGGGCTACGAGGGCATGCGGGAGTACGGCGGTGAAGGGGAGAGCTACGCGAAGCGCTACCTTCGATGGTGCTGGAACAAGGCGAAGGACGGCTTTTTCATCGCGAAGATCGGCGACGAGATAGCGGGCTTCATAGTCTGCGACGCGGACTGGTACAGCAAGTACGAGGGGAGAACCGTCGGGGCAGTCCACGAGTTCGTGCTCGACAAGAAGTTTCAGGGACACGGCATAGGCCACGTGCTCATGGAGAAGTGCCTGGAGTACCTGGGGAAGCACAACGACAGAATAGAGCTCTGGGTGGGCGAGAGAAACGAGAAGGCCATCAAGTTCTACGAGGGCTACGGCTTCAGGCGCGTCGGTCAGAGTGGCATATGGGTGCGCATGGTGAAGGACGTGCGAAAGGGTGATAACAGTTCAGGAAAAAATTGAATGGGTGGGAAAATGCCGTGCATAAAACCGCCCCAGCCGGAGAAGGTGAGTGGGATGAAGGAGGAGAGCTTCATACGGGAAGGAAAGGGAAGGGTTCGCGTCGTCATAGAGAGCGAGGGGGAGACTCTCGAAACTACGATGAACGGCTCGCTGAAGAGCGTGGAAGAGATAGCCGAGATGCTCGGCGTCGAGCCAGCGGACGGAAAAATAGAGGCCACCGTTGACGGAGTGAAGGTCAGAATGCAGCGCGGAAAGCTCGAGATGGAGTTCGGGAACGGGGACAGGATGAGGATCGAGAAGGCCTGATGGTCTCTGCAGAACATCTTCCTTTACTTCTCAAGTATTATTGCGTTTCCCAGGAGCTTGAAGTGATGGTCCGTTGTTAGAACGACAGCGTCGTACTTTCTTGCAGTTTCTGCTATTATGCAGTCAGCTAAGGAAACATTTTTGTTCTCTCTTTTGATCTTTGCATGGAGTGCCCCCGCGTTTATGGCGATATCGGCTTCGAGTGAAACCACAAGCCCGCTCTCAGCCACCTTGGCAGCAATAGTGGGGTCTATGTTATTGCGTTCAAGAAAGCTTCTCAGCTCGGCTAGAACGAGGGTAGGGATTAGTACAATATCTGCATCTTCCAGAATCTCTTCAACCGCCCTACCCGTCTCACTACCTCTGATAAGCTCCACAAGGGCCGAAGTATCGGGGATCAGGATCATACCCTAGCATCCACCCTGTCCTTTTCTGTGAATTCTGGGGAACTCTTGGCTATTCCAAAGAGGGCAGACCATACCCTTCGCTTTTTCTTTCTATGAAGAATCTTCCTCAGTTCCTTCTCGCTTAGGGGAACCTTAACACTGAGGGCTTCCATTATCCCACCGGCTAAAGTTGGAAAAAAGGATAGATAAGGCTTGCGCTCACCTGAGCACGGGCCTGAACTTATAGCCGTAGAGGATTATTCCGTCCTCGTCGAACTCCCTGACCTTCCTGGTGACCATCTCGACCTCCATTCCGAAGTCGATCTCCTCGGGGTCGACGTCCGTCAGCTGGGCGAGGACGACCGGCCCCTCCTCGAGCTGCACCAGAGCGAGCGGATAGGGCTTGTAGTACTCCATGCCGCTCGGTGGGTTCCTCACTATCGTCCAGGTGAGAACCTTGCCCTTCCCGCTGAACTGGTACTCCTCGACGTTCCTGCTTCCGCAGACCGGACAGACATCCCTCTTCGGGAACATCAGATGACCGTTCTCGCACTTGCCCCCTATAAGGACGTACTTCTCGCGGAAGTGCCTCCAGTGCCTTGCAACCTGCATCGGCTTCCCCATTTCAGACCCTCCTAAACACGTTGACCGTTATGTTCGAGCCGGTTCCCCCTATGTTCTGGGTCAGGCCGACCTCAGCGTCTGGAACCTGGGGTGATGCCTCACCGCGGAGCTGGAGAACAGCCTCGACGGTCTGGTAGACGCCGGTTGCTCCTACCGGGTGTCCACGGCTCTTCAGGCCGCCCATCGTCTGTATCGGGTAGTCGCCGTCTATCGCTATCTGCCCTTCCTTGGCGAGCATTGCTCCCTTGCCTCTCTCGGCAACGCCGAGGGCCTCAAGGCTGAGTGCCGCCATCACCGTGAAGGCGTCGTGAACCTCGAAGAAGTCGATGTCCTTTGGAGTGACTCCCGCCATCTTGTAGGCCTTCTCTGCGGCGACTTTGGCCGCAGTCAGGGTTAGGAAGTCCTTCCTGTTGGCGAGGTTGATGGTGTCTATGGCGCGCCCCATTCCGGCAACCTCGACCCACTTCTCCTTCGGAACGCCCAGCTCCTTGGCCTTCTCCGGGGTTGTTATGATAACCGCCGCCGAACCGTCGCAGACCGGCGAGGCGTCGAAGAGCTTGAGCGGGTCGGCAACGTAGGGACTCTTCATAACGGTTTCAACAGTAATCGGGCGCTTGAACATTGCGTAGGGGTTCTTTGCACCGTTTGCATGGGCGTTGACAGCGAACAGCGCCAGATCCTCCTCGGTGTAGCCGTAGGTCTTCATGTAGAGCCTCATGATGAGCGCGTTCAGAGCGACGAAGCTCGCGCCGTGGAAAAGCTCCCAGTCGGCGTCGGCGGCGTAGGCAAGGTATCTCGTTGCATCGCTCGGCCAGGCGTCGGTCATCTTCTCGACGCCGACGACGGCAACGACGTCCTCAAGCCCGCTCA
>NZ_LLYW01000055.1 GCF_001484195.1 Thermococcus celericrescens | reverse complement strand
TTGAGAACGCGGCCGCTGCTGCAAGCGGTGTCGAGGCCGCCTGGAAGAAGCTCGGAAGGAAGGGCAAGATACTCGCCATAGGCGGTGACGGCGGTACCGCCGACATCGGTATGCAGGCCCTCAGCGGTATGCTCGAGCGCTGGCACAACGTCGTTTACCTCATGTACGACAACGAGGCCTACATGAACACCGGAATCCAGAGGAGCTCCTCAACCCCCTACGGTGCCTGGACCACCACCAGCCCGCCGGGCAAGTACTCCATCGGTGAGGACAAGCCCAAGAAGTGGGTCGCCCTCATCGCCGCCGCCCACCAGGTTCCGTACGTCGCAACCGCCAGCATAGGCAACCCGTTCGACTTCGTCAAGAAGATGAAGAAGGCCGCCAAGGTGGACGGCCCGGCCTTCGTCCAGGTCCAGTGTACCTGCCCGACCGGATGGAAGAGCCCGCTCGAGAAGGGTGTCGAGATCGCCAGGCTCGCCATCGAGACCGGCGTCTGGCCGCTCTTTGAGATCGAGAACGGCGACCTTTGGAACATCAAGATACAGGCTCCGGGAGGAGGCGCCAAGGTCAAGCGCGAGGGCGGTCGCGTAGTTGCCATCGAGTTCAAGAAGCCCATCGAGGAGTACCTCAAGCTCCAGGGCAGGTTCAAGCACCTCTTCAAGCAGCCCGAGGCCATCGACGTCATGCGCGAGCAGATAAAAGCAATGTGGAAGACCATCGGCGTCGAGGTCACCCTCCCGAAGCCGGAGGAGTGAGTTCCTCCCCTTTTGTTTCCCATTTTGATGCCGTTGATAAAAGAGAAGTGACGTCAGCCGGCGGTTCTTTTAGGTGAGATACCCTTGAAGCGACCCGTTCTGAGGTGTAAGGCGTGATCGGGGCGGTCCTAGCGGGAGGCAGGAGCAGGCGCTTCGGGGGCGACAAGCTCCTCGTCAGAATCGACGGGAAGCCCCTCATTCTCCACACCATCGAGAGGGTTGAACTGGCAAGGGGGGTCGACGAGATAGTGGTAATCTCATCCAGGGAGAATGCGGACATGATTGAAGCGCTCGGCTACGACGTCCTCGTCGATACACTCATGATCGGCCCAATAGGCGGCATCTACACCGCGCTGAGCCTCGGTGATGCCTTCGTGGTGGCCGGGGACATGCCGCTCATTGTCCCCGGGTTCATTGATTTCATCATCGATAGGTTCCTGGAGGCAAAAAAGCCAGCCTGCGTGCCGAGATGGGCAAACGGCTACCTCGAACCGCTCCATGCGGCATATTCTCAGGATTTCCTCCCGCTTCTTAGGGAAAAGATTGAGGAGGGAAACTACGCTATAAACAGGGCCGTGCGGGAAAGCGACGCCTGTTACGTGGATATCGAGGAACTGCCAGAGGAATGGCGGGAGAGCTTATTCAACGTGAACACCCGCGGGGACGTTGAAAAGCTAAAGGGAAGAAACGTTTAGATCGCCTGGTGCCCTCCCGGGAGTTGTCCCGGGCCAGAGCCTCGGCTATCCAACCTTTTGTTTATAACACCCATATCAAAAAAGTGTTAAAAATCGTGCTACTTGATCTGAAATTGGTGATACAATGCTTGAGCTCAACAGGTTAGTGGCAGAGAGAAACGTCGATGGAATACTGGAATACGCGAGAGAGTTCCACGGCCACGTTTGTCCCTACCTCGCCCTGGGGATAAGGGCATCGCTGATAGCGATGGAGGAACTCGGGGTTGGGAGACTCGACTACTCCGGCAGCGTCGATGAGTCCATACTCGCGATAGTCGAGATCAACAGCTGCTTCACCGACGGCGTCCAGGTCACCACAGGCTGCACCCTCGGCAACAATTCGCTGGTGTACATCGACCTCGGAAAAACCGCCCTGACGCTCGTCAGGCGCTCCACCTGGGAGGGCGTCAGGGTTTACGCCGACGGGGAAAAGCTGAGGAGGCACTATCCCCCCGAAGCCCTCAAACTGTTCAACAAGGTCGTCAGGGAGCGGAGGGGAACCGAAGAGGAGAGAAAGCGCCTGTGGGAACTGTGGGAGAGGGCGGCGAGAACCATGCTCCACCTCCCCAAAGAAGAATTCAAAATCGAGAGCGTAAAGGTTCCCCCCATAGAACAGGCGCCGATAGTTGAGAGCGCCCGCTGCTCAAAGTGTGGCGAGCTGTTCATGGAGTCGAAGGCGGTTTACATAAACGGCGAACCCTTCTGCCTCCGCTGCGCCGGCGAGGCGTACCTAGGGGTCGTCGGTAAGGGCATAGTGGAGATCAACCAAACCGCTCCAAGGGGGTGCTGACATGGGAAAAGTTATGAAACGGCTGCTCGCGGTTTTCCTCATACTGCTGACCGTCTCTCTGAGCGGGTGCATCGGAAACGCCGCGGAGAAAAGCGGATCAGAAACCACGACCGGAACCATAACCGTCACCGATGCCCTGGGAAGAACCATAGAGGTTCCGGCCCACGTTGAAAGGGTCGTTGCAGCGGGGCCGGGTGCGCTCAGACTGGTTGTTTACCTCAACGCAAGCGACATGGTCGTTGGGGTGGAGGACTTCGAAAAGCGCTACAGTTTCGGAAGGCCGTACATCATAGCCCATCCCGAGCTTAAAGAGCTTCCCAGCATAGGTCCTGGTGGCCCCGGAAAGCTGCCGGATTTCGAGGCCCTGATAAAGCTCGAACCGGACGTGATATTCATCACCTACGTCGATGTCAAGACCGCAGACGAGATACAGGAGAAGACGGGAATACCCGTCGTCGTGCTCAGCTACGGGGAGCTGGCGACCTTTGATAATGAGGAGCTGTTCAAATCGCTCGAGCTGGCCGGGAGGATTCTCAACAGGGAGAAGCGCGCCGAGGAGGTCATAGCCTTCCTCAAATCCGCGCAGGAGGACCTCCTGAAGCGCACAGAAGGCGTCGAGCCGAGGAGCGCATACGTAGGGGGCATCGGCTACAAGGGCGCCCACGGGATAGAGAGCACGGAGGCAGGATACCCGCCGTTTGCGGCAGTTCATGCAAAGAACGTCGCCGATGAGCTGGGAAGCGGCCACAAATCCATCGACGTGGAAAAGCTCCTCGAATGGCAGCCGGAGTACATCTTCATAGACGAGGGTGGTCTAAAACTCGTCCTCGACGACTATAGAAAGAACCCCGACTTCTACAACTCCCTCAGCGCCGTGAAAGAGGGCAACGTTTACGGCATGCTGCCGTACAACTTCTACACCACCAACATAGGCACGGCCCTGGCGGATGCCTACTTCATAGGAAAAGTCCTCTATCCCGAGCGCTTTAAAGACATAGACCCGGCTGAGAAGGCGGACGAGATATACAGGTTCCTCCTCGGAAAGTCCGTTTACGCCGTCATGGCGGACCAGTTCGGAGGCTTCGGGAGCATAGACCTCTCCAACGGAACTGTGAAGCACTCACTACCGACGTCACCGTGATCACCATGGACTACGAGAGGTACACCGCCAAAAAGCTCTCCATTGGCCTTTTCCTCTTTCTCCTCACGGCCCTGGTTAGCCTGTACTCCCTCTCCCACGGCTCGTATGAACTCACACCCCGCGAGGTTCTGGAGGCGCTCCTCGGGGGAGGGAGCGGGGGCGCGGGCCTCGTCGTCTGGAAAGTCAGGCTTCCCCGCATAACCGCGGGCCTCCTCGTGGGGGCCACCCTGGCCGTGGCCGGCGCCGTCATGCAGGGCTTCCTCAGGAACCCACTGGCCACGCCCTTCACGATGGGGGTTTCCCATGGCGCGATGTTCGGGGCCTCCCTCGCGATACTTCTCGGAGCCGGCTATGCCGAGAGCTCCGGCAGGATATCCCTTGACAACCCCTACGTGGTCGTCCTCTTCGCCTTCATGGGGGCGATAAGCGCCACGGCGGTAATACTGCTCCTCGCGAAGCTGAGGGGACTGAGCCCGGAGGCGATAATCCTGGCGGGCGTCGCCATGAGCTCCCTGTTCGTGGCCCTGACCACCCTCGCCCAGTACTTCGCCGACGAGCTACAGCTCGCCGCCATGGTTTACTGGAGCTTTGGGGACCTCGGCAGGGCCACATGGAGGGAAGATGCCATAATGGCCGCCATCTTCATCCCGGTCCTCGGGTACTTCATCGTCAAGCGCTGGGACCTGAACGCCGCCGCCATGGGCGACGAGGTGGCGAAGAGCGTTGGCGTTGATGTTGAGCGGGTGAGGCTGATCTCCACGTTCCTCGCGGCCCTGATAACCGCAGTCAGCGTTGCCTTCGTCGGGGTCATCGGCTTCGTTGGCCTGATAGCCCCCCACGCGGTGAGGCTGGTGGCGGGCGGGGACCACCGCTTCCTGATTCCCCTATCGGCGCTGGCGGGGGCGCTCCTCCTTGTAACCGCCGACACCATCGCGAGGCTCATCCTGTCGCCGATGATACTTCCGGTGGGCATAGTGACGTCCTTCCTCGGCGCGCGACGTTCATCTACCTGCTGGTGAAGATGGAGGGAAGGAGATGAAGCCGTCATCCGAAAAGCACGTCCTGAGTGCCAGAAACCTGCGGTTCTCATACAACGGTTCCGCGGTGCTCAGGGGGATTAACCTGGACGTCGGGGAGGGCGAGTTCGTGGCGGTGCTCGGGCCCAACGGTGCCGGTAAGAGCACCCTCGTGAAGTGCCTGGCGGGGATACTGAACTGCGGGGAGTGGAAGTCTTTGGACGGCCCCTCCGC
>NZ_LLYW01000054.1 GCF_001484195.1 Thermococcus celericrescens | reverse complement strand
TTGGCTCCTACGTGTACGACGACGAGGGCATCAGGGCGAGGCGCGTCGAGATAATCCGGGACGGGGTATTGGTGAACTACCTCAACGACCGTGAGACGAGCGCGCTCCTCGGTCTCGAGCCGAACGGCCACGGGAGGGCGCAGGGCTACAACTATCAGCCCCTCGTGAGGATGAGCAACACCTACGTTGAGCCCGGCGACTGGAGCTTTGAGGAGATGGTCGAGGAGGTCAAGAACGGCCTCTACATGGTCGGCGACAAGGGCGGCGAGGTTGATACCGCCGGTGGCACCTTCACCTTCGGCGCGAGGGAGGGTTATGTAATTGAAAACGGCAAAGTGAAGGAGATGGTTCGCGATGTGGCCCTGTCCGGGAGTATACTCGACGTCCTGAAAAACATCCGCGCCATCGGGAACGACCTGAAGGTCGATTTTCCGGGCTACTGCGGTAAGGGGCAGTGGGTTCCGGTTGATGACGGCGGCCCGCACGTCCTCACGAGGGCTCTGGTGGGCGGGCTTCGCTGAAGAATGGGTTTCTGTTTTGGATTCGCGAGACTTGAAAGCAAAGCGTATATACATCAACCTTCAATTTTATGTATGGTGATGGCCAAGCGCGTTGAAGGAATGCTTGCCGACGAGTTCCTGCAGCTGGCGGGGGAGAAGAGGAAGCACGCGGCCCAGATGTCTGGGCTGTTCGAGAGGCTCTATCCCGGTATGAAACCCCTGGAGTTCAATGCCCCTCCGCTGGACACCCTGCCGGTGTGTGATGAGATGATGAGGGTGGGGGACGTCGAAAACGCCCTGGCACTGGCCCTGATTTCCGAGGCAATAGGCAGGGATATCTACAGAAAGCTCCAGAGGATGGCGGGCGATGAGGGGGTTGCGGCGCTCTTTGGGGAGCTGGCCGCAATAAAGGAAAACGCCTACGAGCGGCTCCTCGGGCTGTACAACGAGGTCATTGGAGAGTGAGCAGAATACCTTTTAAATTCCCCTTCGAACTCTCCCCGGTGAACCGATGATAGATGAACTTATTGGAATCCTCGAGCGCGAGAATGTGGAGTGGGAGCTTTACTGGGAGAGGGGCAGGGGAGGCTCCTTTAGGATAGAGCGCGAGAGACTGGAGCGCTCCCAGAGAAAGTTCCATTCGGGGATAGGCCTCCGCATCGGCTACAGGGGCAAACTCGGTTTCTCCTACATCACGGGACTCGCCCACGACCGCGAAACGCTTGAAAATTTTGTGAAAAGAACGATAAAGCTCGCGAGGATAAGCGAGGTGCCCTTTGCGGGGTTCCCCTCCGGGGGAAAGCCGCGCCCCGTCGGTGGACTCTACGACAGGCTCATCGACGAGATTCCCTTTGAAGACGCCTACGCCCTCGCGGGCGACTTTGCGTCCAGGATGGCGGAGCTTAAGGGCGAGGGAATTACCCTCTCCGGCTCGCTGGCTTTCGGCGTCAACACCTACGGCGTTGCGAACTCGAACGGTGTTTTCCTCGAGGAGCGCTCCACTGGAATGAGCGTTTCCGCCTACGCGGTCAAGGGCGGCGGGAGAACGGGAACCGGCTCCTACTATCAGTCGTACCGCTCGCTTCAGCCATTTGAGGAGCTTGAGCGGGCTATAACTCTTGCCATCGAGGAGGCGGAGCTGAGCGGCGCCGCCGGAAAGCTTGGGGGATACTCCGGCGCTCTGGTTCTTGAGCCCGAGGCATTTGGGACGATCCTAGGGATTCTGCTCGAGAACCTCTACGGCGACAGCGTTTACTTCGGCAGGAGCAGATTCTCGCGGCCCGGTGAGCCTGCGACCGCCGGAGAGCTTACCCTCATCGACGACCCCTCCATCGAGGGCTTCCCTGGGAGCTACTCCTTCGACGGTGAGGGGACTCCTTCCAGAAGGACGGTTCTCGTTGGGGATGGTGTGCTGAAGTCCTTCCTTCTTGACCACACGTACGCTTCGTTTCTGGGCATGGAGAGCACGGGCAACGCGGTTCGGGACTTCAGAACCATGCCCCACATAGGGACGAGCAACCTGCTGGTCAAGCCAGGAGGGGAGAGCCTCCGCGACTTCGAGGGGGTTGTGGTTAAGAAGGTCTTCGGCGAGCACACTGCCAACCCCGTCAGCGGCGACTTCTCGCTGACCGTTGAGCTGGGGTACGTTGTTAAGAACGGGGAGCTTCAGCCCTTCAGGGACAACATGCTTGTAGGAAACGCCTTCGAGGTTCTGCGGTCAATCCTCGCCGTTGGGCGGGAGACGGTTCGCAGGGGATCCTTCGTCTCTCCGAGAGTCCTGACGGTGGCTAGAATAGTGTGAAACAGCGGCCGCCGCGGTAACCTTTTATACTTTGCCATTGTAAAATGTATCCGGTGATGTCACAATGGCCGCTCACGCTGTGGACTCGATTCTTTTCGGACTTAGACCCGGTGAGACAGTCCTTATTGAGTACAGTGCGGTTTCCTCCCCTGAACTCCTCCTCTACCTGGTCTGCCGCAGGTGCAGGGCCCGGGGGACACCGCTCCTGATCGACGATATCTCCGATGCCTTCGCGGAGAGCGTCATCCGCCTGGACCTCATGGGGCTGGAGCTTGAGGGCCTCAGGAATGTCCCGGTTATAAAGATTGGAGGTAGCAGGGACATCGGAAGCGTCTTCGGGAGGGTGGAGGTGGATAAGTACTTCCTCGATTTTAGGTATTACAATGAGATCTACAAGAAGATAGTCCCCGAGGAGGTTGTTTTCAATCCGGTCCTTGGAATCCACAAGCTCTTTATCGCCCTTGATCGGCACGAGGTTATACGGCTGATCCGCAACATCTCGACCTTCGTCGGGAAGAAGAGCCGCGTGGCGCTGTACTTCCTCAACTTGGACATCATGGAGAGGTACTCCCCGGAGCTGCTCTCGTTCTTTGAAGAAACTGCCAGCACGGTGCTCCGGTGGGATTTCGAGGGCGGCAAATACAGGCTCCGGGTCGTCAAGGCCGCGAACAGCTCTATCGTGGGCTCCACAGTCTCCCTGAGCTTCAGGGACATATCGAGACCATAGTGTGAAGATTTTTAAACCCCCATCCTTATCACTTTTGGTGATATAATGAGGGCAGCCCTGGCTGTGATTTTGATGCTGCTTCTGATACTGCCTCCCGCTGGGGCCCATGCGGTACCCGAGCGAGGCGTCATATACCAAGTGATGGTTGACCGCTTCTACGATGGGAACCAGAGCAACAACGAGCCCTTTTATGACCCGACCCACACCAACTATCGCCTCTACTGGGGCGGTGACCTGGAAGGCCTCACCGAGAGGCTGGACTACATCCAGAGCCTCGGTGTCTCCATGATATGGGTCTCTCCGCTCAACGACAACATAAACAGAATGGCCGGAGGAAGTGCGCCGTACCACGGCTACTGGACGCGCGACTATAAACGCATCGAGGAGCACTTTGGAACCTGGGAGGATTTCAGGAGGCTCGTGAAGGAGGCCGAAAAGAGGGATATATGCGTAATCGTCGACTACGTCCCCAACCACTCCAACCCGGCAATGGACGGTGAGTTTGGCTCCCTCTACGACAACGGCACCTTTGTAACCGACTACTACCGGGACACCAAGAACGCTACGGTAAACCCGTACACCGGGATCAGGGAGAACGCCTACCACCACAACGGCAACATATTCACCTGGGCGGGGATTCCCCTCAAGTACGCCAACCTCTTTGGCTTAGCCGACTTCAACCAGCTCAATCCCTGGGTCGATTCATACCTCACCGAGGGCGCGCTCCTCTTCGTTAACTCCGGGGCCTGCGGCTTCAGGATTGATGCCGTCAAGCACATGGAACTCGGCTGGCTTGAGAGCTTCTACCTGCGTCTCTACTCCAAAGCCCCGCTCTTCATCTATGGGGAGTACTACTCACTCTCGCCGGATAAAACGGACGACCTCTACGGGCTCTACCGCTACTCCAACGTCTCGCCGGTTCTCAACATACCCGTAAGGGAAGATATCGTGAGAACTCTCGGCTTCGTAGGAAGCCTTGAAACCCTCTCTAGAACCCTTGAGGAGTACTATTCCCTCTTCGTTTACCCCAATAAGGAGCTGAACTTCCTCGACAGCCACGACCTGGTTCGCTTCCTTAACGAGGCAAAACGAAAGGATGCCATCGAGCGCTTCCACATGGCTTTAGCCCTGACCATGACCCTGCCCGGGATTCCGGTGATATACTACGGCGACGAGAGCTATCTGGTGAGCGGGGACGGAAAGGGCGACCCGTACAACCGGCCGATGATGGTCTTCAACAACACCACCGAGGCGGCGAGGATAATCAGAACGCTGGCGGAGCTGAGAAAGACCAATGATGCCCTGGCCTTTGGAGACTTCAGAACGGTTTATGCCAACTACTCCGTATGGGCATTTGAGAGAACCTTTGGAAGCCACGGGCTCCTCGTGGTTATGAACAAGGGCTCACCTGGGAACCTCACGCTTCTCCTGGACTGGGAGGATGGAACCTACCGCGACGCCCTGACCGGCGCCGAGATGAGGGTCTCCGGTGGAAAAGCATTCCTGGAACTCCTGCACAACAGCTTCTATGTCTTCCACGTCGAGGGAGAGCAGAACGAACCTCTCATCGGCTCGGTAACTCCCTACACCGCAGAGCCCGGTCAGAGAATCCTCATTGGAGGTGCGGGCTTCGGCTCCTCGGGAAGGGTCATCATCGGTGGCGTTGAGGCGAGGGTTCTCTCGTGGAATTCAACCGAGATACTTGTGGAGGTTCCGGAGGTGAAGGCTCAAAAGGCCTGGCTCGACGTCGTGGTCGAAACCGGGGGAAAGGCCAGTGAACCGGCAAAGCTGCGCTACTATTCGGGGAACGATGTTCCAGCGCTTATAGCCATCAACGCCACCAACCTCACGGGCGGCCTCTGGATTAAGGGTAACCTATCGGAGCTGGCGGAGCCGAGGCCTCTGCTCAAGTCCTCGACAGGCTACTACTTCACCGTCGCTCCGCTCCCCAACGGAACAGCCTTCTCTGTGGAGCTCTACAGGGGCTCTTCCTGGGGGAGCTTGAACCGCTCAACGTGACCCTCTACGGCTTCGTGAACTCCATGGTTGTGGTTCTAAGGGATGAGCCTCCCATCGTTGAAACCGAAACGGCTCCAGCGATGCCAACAACGACGATAGTCCACAGGCCAATTGGAGAGAGCCCTCTCCCCTACCTCCTCGCCGCCCTTCTCCTGCTCGGGGCGGCTCTGATAATCTGGAAGAAAAGGGCTGTTTCGTAGATGGCAACAAACGGAGTGTTTGCTGATTTTTGTTTTCCAAAATTTTTATATTGTTTTGTGCTTGATTTTGTGGTGATGGGAAGTCCCAGGTATGTGGGGTTTGTAAGCCCGAATGGGGACTGGCTTTGCCTGAAGATGTGGGGGGTAACCGTTCCCTCCGAAAGCCAGCCAATGAAGATGGGCGGCTGGAAGGTTATCCGCTACGATGTTCACGCTTTAGCCGAAAGTAGCGGATAACCAGAACGGTTAAATCTGCTCGAGAAGCTTCTTTCTCTTTTCTTCGTACTCTTCGGCGCTTATAACGCCCATGTCGTAGAGCTCCTTGAGCTTCTTCAGCTTCTCCAGGGGGTCATCTTTCTCAGCAGTCGCAGGATGGTGCTGGATGGTGGTTCCCGCCGAGACGACCCTGCTCACGAACTCCTTGGGTTTCTTCAGAACCCACGTTTCGTGGGTCAGGCCCTTCTTGACCTCTATCGTCACGGGCTCGACGGCTATCGCGTTCAGGGCGTCCTTTATGGCGTTTATTGTATTCCTCGCCTGCTCCTTGTTCATCCAGCCGAGCTTGAGCCTTATGTTCTCCTCGCCCTTTATGAGGAACTCGGAGGATATGACTCCCAGCTCAACGGTGACTTCCTCGAGCTTCTGATACGGTATGGCCTTTATCTCGTACCTCCCGAGTATCTTCTCGTCGAGGTAGATTATCCTCCTGTTCGTGATGATGAGCCACTTCGGCTTCTCCACGCTTATCTTCTTGCGGACGGTGAACAGAACATCCTCATTCGGCTCCAGGTGTCTCAAAACGGACTTTGGAAGGTTGTTGCCCATTACTCTCACCCTCCAATTCTTCGGCGCCTGTGTATATTAACCTTCTCTTTTTCCACCCGGTAGAGCAGAAAGAGGATCCCCTGATCGACGCTTTCAATCAAGGGGCTTAGGGCTTCTTCTTTTTCCTCCGTTCTGAGAAGGACCCTCCTTGGTCTCTCCCCCGTTTCGGCCTCCAGTCTCACGGTCTCCCACTCGAAGCCCATGGAGCGGCTCACCGGCAGGGCCAGCGTCCTTTTTGGGGTCTGGATAACCACGCTCCCGTTGAACGGGGGGGTTTCCACTGCAACGACCACCCTCCTGTGGTTCCCGCTCTCGATGGAGGAGTATGCGACGACCAGCCCCACCGTGAGGAGAATCAGCGGCAGCAGAGAGCCAGCCGCCGAGATTCCCAGGCGGCCGCCCAGCCAGAAGACGGCCAGGGAGAGAACGAATGCTGCCAGCAGGAAGAGAAGGCTGTAGAGCAGCGTTCTCTTTCCGACTTCCTGCCCGCCCAGCTCATTAAGAACGCTTTCCCACTCCTCGGCGGTCTCCACGTAGTCCGCGGTGATTCCCATGGCAACGAGGGCGAATATCGGGATCGCCGATGAGAAGTACGGGCTGGCCAGTATTGCCTCCCCCAGGTTCCTGTAGGCTTCTGGAAATGCCACGGGCAGGAACTGCGACGCCCCGATCGTGTACGGGACCGCGTAGAGGGTCATCGAGAGGGAGATGGCCCTGCTGGTGGAGCCGCTGGATAGAAAGACCCCCAGCAGGATCGCCGCGAGCGCGGCGGGAAGTGCGTAGCCGCTCACTCCGGCGACGCTGGAATACGCCAGCGCGGTCAGAGCCGCCGCGGGAAGAACAACCGCGAATTTTGCGGCAGTGAGGCTCATCTTATCTCCCCCAGAAGCCTGGTTACTATCCTGCCCGTTTCCTCCTCGCCGGGCAGCCAGCGGATGACGTAGGCTCCGGTTTTCTCCAGGTCTTCCATTATCGTCCTCTTCTCCATCTCCATCAGCGTCCCGGTCCCCGGGTCGAGGGTCGGATAGACCGAGATGTCTATCACCATAGGCCTCGTCCTGCCCCGCCCCATGGCCCTCACGGCGAGCATTCCCCTCCTCGTCTCGGCCCACGTTCCCTCCAGGATGTTGGAGACGTAGACCACCAGTGGGGTGTACTGGATGAGTATCCTCCTCAGCCTCTCCACCGCGTCGTCAAGCCTTTCCTCCCCAGTTTGGACTCTTTCAAAGCTCATCATGGTTCTAACGATTTCGTGGAGCTGTCTGGGCCCTGTGGCAGGTGGGATGAACTTTCCCGCTCCCAGCAGATAGAGCCCCACGTGGTAATCCTGTCTCAGGAAGCGGTGGGCCATGGAGGCCACGAGGTTCATGGCGTGTTCGTAGGGGCTCTCGCTCTCCTTTCCTATCTTCATCGCCTCCCGGGCGTCCACAATGAAGAGCACGGTCTTCTTTCCTTCCCTCTCGAACTCGTTGACGAGCACCTCCCCCATCCTCGCGGTCGCCTTCCAGTTTATGAGCTTCATCGGATCCCCCGTCTGGTAGTTCCTTATCTCCTTGAAGTCCGTTGAGATGGGTCCCCTTATGGAGTAGCTCGTCTCCGGGACGCTTATTCTAGCCTTTCTCCGGGTTTCAATCACCGATACCTCTCTCAGCACCCTGGGAACGGCCCTTATTCTCAGCTCCTCCCCGTAGAGCCCCCACAGATAGCGGGTCCCGAGGGGACTCCTTGTGGTCACCTCGCTCCTGGGCAGGGTGTAAACGCCCCTGAGGACGGGCTTTATCCTGTATGTGTATTCAACCTGCAGTGGCTTGGGCCCCTTGAAGAATACCCCGACGCTGCTGCCCCCCGGTCAGCGCCACGCTCCCGGGCAGGGGGTCCTTG
>NZ_LLYW01000053.1 GCF_001484195.1 Thermococcus celericrescens | reverse complement strand
CTCGCCCTTGACCTTGTAGCCCTTGACCTTGAGGGCTGCCTCGATACCGCTCATGACGGCACCGGTGGTCTCAAAGGCCGTGTGGAAGAGCGGGGCGTCGAGGGTTGAGTACGGCCACGCACCTGCTATGATGGTCGAACAGCACGCGGGGATTGTGAAGATGGTCTTCTTGCCGTAGGTCTTGAGCACGTAGCGAAGTCCAAGGGCAGCGCCACATCCCTGGCAGGCGGTGTGGCCTGCGTAAAAGTGCTCATCAGCTGGAATGCTCAACCTCTTCTTAACGTTCTCGGGAATCTCCATCTTTCTCACCTCTTAAGGTGGTACCAGTCCACCTCTACATCAAGCTCTCCCTTATCGATGATTGCCTTCATGTTCTCGGCTATCTTCCTGACGTCGGCGACCGTGAAGTCCCTGCCTCCGAGGCCGACGATGTAGTTCTTTATGATCGGGTGGGCGTCGGTGTTGTAGAGGACTCCCTTGGCCTCGTTGAAGAGTATGCCCTCCTGGCCGAAGGAGAAGTTCCTGTCGAGGACAGCTATTCCCTTCACGTTCTTGGCAAGCTCGTAGAGCTCTTCGCTCGGGAACGGCCTGAACCAGCGGACCTTGGCGGCGCCTACCTTGTAGCCCTCCTCGCGGAGGACGTCAACCGCCTGCTTGACGGTTCCCATGAGTGAACCCATACCCATGAAGACGAAGTCTGCGTCGTCAGTCCTGTAGAGCTCTATCATCTGGCTGTAGTCCCGTCCAAAGCGCTCGCCGAACTCTTTGCCGACCTCGTGGATGACCTTCTTGGCTTCCTCCATGGCCTTCTGTATCTTGTAGCGGAACTCGTAGTAGTCGGCCGGGGTTCCGAGGGCACCCACGGATATCGGGTTGTCAAAGTCCGTGATGGTGTAGAGCGGCTTCCTCGGCGGAAGGAACTCGTCAACGAGCTCCTGCGGTATCATCTCGACGACGTCGTAGGTGTGGCTCAGTATGAAGGCGCTCTCAATCACCATCGCGGGAAGGTTAACGGTCTCGGCTATCTTAAAGGCCATGAGGACGCCGTCGTAGACCTCCTGGTTGTTCTCGGCGTAGAACTGCATCCAGCCGGTGTCGCGCTGAGCAAGGCTGTCGGTCTGGTCGTCCCAGACGCTCCACGGAGGAGCCATGGCACGGTTGACGTCGACCATGACCACAGGAAGTCTCGCGCCGCTCGCCCAGTGGAGCATCTCGTGCATCAAAGCCAGACCTTGGGCCGAGGTGGCGGTGAAGGTCCTCGCCCCTGCCGCGCTCGCTCCAATGCACGCTGCCATGGCCGAGTGCTCGCTCTCAACGGCCACGTACTCGAGGTTCTCAACCTCTCCGTTGGCTATGAACTCGGCTATCTTCTCGATGATGCTCGTCTGAGGGGTGATCGGGTAAGCCGCCACAACCTCAACGCGGGCGTGCTTGGCGGCGTAAGCGGCCGCGTAGTTGCCGCTCACAACCTTCCTAATCGGCTTGTACTCCATGCTCAACACCTCACTTCTCCTCTTTCTCCATGGTTATCGCTTTGGTCGGGCACTCGTTCGCACAGATGCCGCAGCCCTTACAGTAGTCATAATCAACTCCCACGTAGCCGTCCTCGCGGATGAATATGGCCGGCTCCGGGCAGAACTTCCAGCAGATGTAGCACTTAACGCACTTCTCGTCGTCGATGACCGGGATGAAGGTCCTCCAGTCTCCCGTGAAGTTGCTGAGAGTTGTCCCCAGACTCACTGGGGCCTCGGGATACTCGTCCACGCTCTTGAGGACGATTTTGGTGGCCCCTTCTTTCTTTTCACCGAACAGCGTGTTCAACCTTATCACCACCTTGCTTGAATTAAGGGTAAGGAAAGAAGATCAGAGCTCGTAGATAACGGTCTTGTTGAAGGCTTCCTCTGCGGCCTTGGCGTTCTTCTCTCCGAGGGCACCGGAGAAGACGTCCTGGATGGCCTTCTGGACGTGCTCGAGGCTGACGACACCGGTGGCCTTGGAGACCGCACCGAGGATCGAGGTGTTGGTGATCGGCAGTCCGAGGACGTCGAGGGCTATGGTGGTGGCGTCAACGAGGGCGAGCTTGGCCGGCTTCTTCTTGAGCTTCTCAAGGACCTCCTCCTTGCTCTTCTCGGTGTTGACGATGACTATTCCGCCGTCCTTGAGACCGGCGGTAACGTCGACGGTGTCGAGAAGGCTCGGGTCGAGGACGACCACTATGTCCGGCTCGTAGATCTGGGTCTTGATCCTTATCGGCTTCTCGTCGATCCTGGTGAAAGCCGTAACCGGCGCTCCACGCCTCTCAACACCGAAGAACGGGAACGCCTGGACGTACTTGCCCTCAAGGAAAGCAGCTGAGGCTAGTATGTTGGCAGCGGTAACGGCACCCTGTCCACCTCTACCGTGAAAACGAATCTCGATCATCTTCTCTGCCTCCTTAAATTTGTCAAAGTTTATTCATCCAATGCATTTATTTAAGTTTCGGTATTGGCTTAAGCTCCCTTCGGCAGCTGTCTTTGGGTAGGCGTGAACGTTGTCAGTCGTCAATGGTAAAAAGCGGTCATCGTTTCTCGAAAAAAGTTCGCCCGCTAAATTTTTAAGTCCGCAAACCCCACGCAGGTATATAGTCTATATAGTGGTGGTTAAAATGGATGGCCTGGCGGTGGCGGCTGTTGCGGTGGCTTTCTACATTGCCTGGAACATAGGCTCCAACGATTCCGCCAACTCCATGGGCACCGCGGTTGGGGCTGGAATACTGAGCTTCCGCCAGGCCACGCTCACGATAGCAATATTCGTCCTCATGGGGGCCTACCTCAGGGGATACAAGGTTATGAAGACCGTCGGGAAGGGCATAGTGCCGGAGGGCTACCTCACGATGGAGATGGCCGTCATAGCCCTCCTCGCGGCGGGGGTCTGGGTCACGATAGCGACGGTCAAGGGGCTCCCGGTCTCCACGACCCAGGCCATAGTCGGGGGCGTCATCGGAGTCGGCCTAGCCACCCACGCCCCTGTGAACTGGTACACCCTCACCAAAATCGCCGCCGCATGGGTCGTCTCCCCCCGTGCTCTCGGGTCTGCTTGCGATAGTTCTGTACAGGTTCTATTCTCTGGTGGTGTCGAGGATCAGGAGCGTCTCGACTGTCGAATCCCTCTACAAGGCCCTGGCGATACTCGGCGGCTCCTACATGGCCTTCAACTTCGGAACCAACGAGGTGGCCAACGCCTCCGGACCCCTCGTCGGCGCGGGCTTCATGGAGCCGAAGGTGGCCGGGATATTCGGGGCGATAGCGCTCTCCCTCGGTGCCCTCACCTTCAGCTACGCGGTGATGAACACCGTTGGGAAGAAGATAACGGCCCTTGGCCCGATCTCAGCCTTCGCCGCCCAGTTTGGCTCCGCCATCGCAGTCAGCCTCGCCAACTTCTTCGGCCTTCCGGTAAGCTCGAGCCAGTCCATAGTCGGGGGCGTGGTGGGAGTGGGCCTCCTCGCCGGCCGGGGCGTTGAGAAATCGGTTATCAGGGATATAGTCTTCGGGTGGGTCGCGACCCCCCTCACGGCAGTGATACTCTCACTGGCCATCTTTAAGGCCTTCGCCCTTGTGGGGCTGGTTTAATCTCCGTATCCCCACGCCGAGCCTCGTCAGCTCCTTTATCATCCCCGTCTGTATGTAGGCCTCTATTCTGGTCTCCTCGCCGTATTCCACGTTTAGAACCTCGCCGATGGCGTTTATCAGGGCCATGACCTGCGGCACCTTCTCCGGCTCGCCCACCCTTATCTCAAAGGCCCCGTACTTTGGCAGGGTCAGCACGGCATCCTCGAGTGCACCGTAAAGCTCCTCAAGCTCCCCCAGCTTCGCGGAGATTGATACCACGCGGCGGAGGTTTATGCCCCTCTCCTCCGCTATCTCCCTCACCCTCTCGGCCTTGTCGCGGACGTCTTCCCTGCTGGTCAGGTCCATCTTGTTGAGTGCAACCACCATCGGTCTGTCCAGGGTTTTCAGCTCCCTCAGGACGCCCAGGGACGCCATGAATTTTCTTCTTATCTCCCCCCAGGGCTCGCTCGCATCCAGGACGAGCAGGATTATGTCCGCCTTTACTATCTCCTCGAGCGTCGAGTGGAAGGCCTCGACTATGAACGGTGGCAGGCCGTCGATGAAGCCCACAGTATCGGTGACGAGAACCCTCTTCCCGCCGAGCTTGAAGCGCCTCGTCGTCGTGTCCAGGGTGGTGAACATCTGGTTCCTCGCCTCTATATCCTCCCCGGCGAGGGCGTTGAGAAGGGTCGATTTCCCTGCGTTGGTGTAGCCGGCAAGGGCCACCAGTATGAAGCCGACCTCCTCGCGGCGCTTCCGTTTCACCTCTCTATCGGCTTTGACCCTCTCCAGCTCCCTTCTTATCCGGCCCATTCGGTAGCGGATGTGCTTGAGGTACTGCTGGGTCTGGTACTCGCCCATTCCCTTGAAACCCGCCCTGTCGCCAAGCTTTATCCTTCTGATGGCCTCCTTCACGAGCGGAACCTCGTACTGGAGGCTCGCCAGCTCCACCTGGAGCTTGGCCTCCTTTGAGTGGGCGCGTTTCTCGAAGATTTCGAGAACGAGCTGCCAGCGGTCGATGACTTCAACGTGGAGCTCCTTCCAGAGGTTGTACGCCTGGCCCGGACTAAGTTTGTTGGCGAACACCACCTTGTCCGGTTCCAGCTCCCGAACCAGCTCCTTGAGCTCCTCCAGCTTCCCCTTTCCGATGTTGTACTTCGGATGCTCCTCCCTGTTCTGCTCGAGTATCGCCACTACCTCATAGCCAGCGCTTCTCAGCAGCTCCTCGAACTCCTCGCGGCTGACCCTGTCCCGCCTGGATTTTCTTATTACGCCTATAGCCTTCATTCTGTTCCCACTTTTCTTTGGGGGTTAATAGTTTTGCGCCTCCCGGCTGTGTTTGATGTTTGATTATGGCACCATTTCCCGCACGACAGGTTCGATTTGAGTAGCGGGCGTTGAGGGAACCCTTAAATCGGAGTGTAATCTAATATTCCAGGGTGACGCTGATGATGTATTGGCTGACCTTGATGGCTTTAGGCGGCGGGGAGCTTGTGGTTAACAAGGCGGGCATGCGTAAAGACCTCCTGGCCTGGCACCTGCGGGAGGTTCGTGAACTTGCATCCGAGTACGACAGCGCTTTTCAGGTTCTTCTGGAGCTGCTGTCGGACGATAACCCCCATGTGAGGGCCAACGCCCTTCAGGTTCTTCTTGATATGGTCGGGGAAGATGGACTCTCCCAGAGTTGGCTCTCCGCTGCATTGGATGGAATAATCTCCCTGACTAGGGACGATAATGAGAGGGTTGCCCTCAAGGCGCTGGAGGTTCTGAACGCCCTTCTTGAGCGGGGTCAGCTTACCGAGGAGGAGTACGGTAGAATCACAGATGCACTTATGGATGTCATCAAATCAGGCATTCCGATACTCAGTGAATACGCCTCAGAGGGACTGGGTAAGGTGGGTGCAAAGTTTGCAAAGCTGGCCTATCGTTTGATAGGCTGGCTGTTCTCCCTCATAGGCTCAAGCAAAAAGCGTGAAGTCCAGGGTGCCGCGATAACTGCCCTGACCGAGATGGCCAGCAAGACTGAAGACACCAAGGTTTTAAACGAGGTATTCGATAAGATGGCGGACCTTCTTTCTCATCCAGACCCATACGTTGTCGAGAGGGCGGTTATGTCCATGGACAGACTTCTGTCTCGCTCCGACAAGCTCAGCATGAGAAATAAGTTGAAGGCCATCAACGGCATTAAACGGCTCAGGGGAGACGTTAAACTCGGTATCCGTGCGGCTCAGGTCCTCGAAAAGCTTGAGAAGTCAGCGGGTGTTGATAAGGCCATAAAGGACACTGAGGACATTACAAAGAGCATGACCGCCAGTCAGTACAGCGCGAAAGACATCGACCGGCTTCTCGATGCTGGAAAACCCGAGATCGTGGCTGAACTCGCCAAGATGGATCCGGAGGTTATGGGCCGGGTTCTCGGGATGCTGGAGGACGAGGACTACACCAGAAGAATGGACGCCCTGTGGATAGTCTCCAGACTTGCCCAGTACCTGACCCCCTCCGATGCCTACAGCATACTGCCCGTCTTGGGGGAGTTTCTGAAGAGCAAAAACCCGTGGGCCAGGGAAACCGCGGCGGAGGTTCTGGCGGATATCTACACGCTTTACCCGGGAACCCAGAAGTTTTTCGCGTCCCTCCTTAACGTGCTCCTTAAATCGACCCATCCACGAGATATAGAGGGTGCGCTAGAACTCCTCTCCAGAATCACCGATAAGGTTCAGGATGAGGTCTTCCTAAGGTCAACAATGGGTGTCATGTTTCAGCTCCTTGAGCGGGACGATGCCAGGGGGGTTGTGCTTAGATTCCTCGCCAGGGAGGCCCAGCGGCTCGTGGATCTAGATGAGGAGTTGCTTTTCGAGCTTAAAGACCGGCTTAAAACAGTGTACGGTATGGATGGCGGGAAGTACGATGAGATAATCGCTTCCCTCATAGACGTCATTGATGACATCCTCCGCCTCCGTCAGAGCGGTGTCGTGGTCCACACCTAGTTCTGAACCTTTCGTTTTGGAAATGCCTTTAAGATAGTCCTTTTTTAGCTTTATATGGTGATCCCTATGGATTACGACGATGTTAACGTCAAACTTGGGGAGATAGAGGAGCTCCTCGACAGGCTGGGTAAACAGCACCCGAAGGAGATATCGGCCTTCTCGAGGTTCCTCAGGGAGACCCTCGACAACAAGGCCCTGACGACGCGCGAGAAGGAGCTCATAGCCCTCGCCCTCGGCATATCCGCGGGCTGCGAGTGGTGCATATACCTCCACACTCAGAAGGCCCTGGCCGCCGGTGCAAAGCCCGAGGAGCTTATCGAGGCGGGTCTCGTTGCGGTTCTCATGGCCGGTGGTCCTGCCCTGATGCACCTCATACCGCTCATGAAGGCCATAGAGACCTTCCAGAAGGAGAAGGGAGAGGAGTGAACCTCGACGTTTTTGTTTTGTTCTCTTCTTTGGTCTGGCTCATTCCTCCGTCAGCTTCAGTATCGCCTCCGCGAGGTCGCCGTTTGCCTCTTCGAGGGCCTTTTTTGCTGTCTCGTAATCGACGCCGGTCTGCTCCATGACGAGCTGGACGTCCTCTTCCGAGACCCTTACGATGGCCCTGACCTCCTCACTTCCTGGGACGATCTGATAGCTCTTCTCGCCCTGCGCGGTTATTATCGTAATGACTGGCTCCTTGAGGACTATCTCCTTGTTCTCCATCCTGATTATGACTTCCTCAACCCCCTCGAGCTCCTCCATCTTGATGCCCATCTGGCGCATGAGCTTCTTCATCTGCCGCGGGTTCATCCCCATCATCGCTACCACCTGGGGAGAGTTCCCCTCGGATTTTAAAAAGGTTGGCAAAGTTTTTCAGGTGCTCCGCAAAATCCCTTTCGGTGGGAGCATGCCGTACATCCCCCGGACCGTTCCCACGGACTTCTAGGTTGTATTCGGCTTCTTGGCGGTAGCCCTGATTCTCCTAGCGGCCTGGTTCTTCTTCGACTGGATGGAGAGGTACGCGGAGAGAATGGAGAGGGAAATAGCGAAAGAACTCGAGGAATTGGAGGAAACGGGAGAGGTGTACTAGTCAGGGATTACTCCTCTTTCTCCCCAGGGAAATTCGAGGTTTCCTCGTTGGCCCGCATTATCTTCGCCCTGTACTCCTCGTACCTCTTTCTGGCCTCTTCCGCCTTCTCCTTCTCGCCCAGGTAGTCGTAGGCCTCAGCCACGTGCTTCCACCACATAGGGTCCTGCTCCGCCTCCTTCAGGCAGTACTCGAGGAACTTCTCGTAGGCTTCCCTGGCGAGCTCCTCCTTCCCGAGCCTCCTGGCGATGTTACCGACGTCCTCGTAAAAGACGCCCTCCTCCTGGGCCTCCTTCTGGTAGTACTCCAGGGCCCTCTCCCATGCCTCCCTGGCCTTCTCCTCGTTGCCCAGCTCCTCGTAGAGCTTTGCCACGTCTTCCCAGAACCAGGGCTCCTCCTCGGCGTAGCGCTCGAGGGCTTTAGCGGCCCGTTCCATGTTTCCGGCCTTCTTCCAGTACTCGTGGGCCTCCTTCAGGTAGTAGGTGTCCTTTTCCTTGTCGTAGAGGGCCTCGTATATCTCGGCGGCCTTCTCGTACTTCTCGGCTTTCTCGTAGGCCCAGGCAGCGCTCTCCATCCAGCCGAGCTTCTCGTACATCTCGGCCGCCTTCAGGTAGTTCCCGGCCTTCTCGTACTTCCTTGCTGCAGCTTTGTACTTGCCCGCCCGCTCCAGCTTCTCAGCCGAACGGAAGCGGTCCGCGAGACCGAGGTCGGGTTCGCTGATGTACCAGATTCCAAAGGCGACGATCGCTATGAAGAAGACGATTATTCCGGCGACGACGTTGAGGCTCCGCCAAGTGGCGCTCAGGTAGAGGCCGTAGCCGCTCACAGCGGTGAATATCGCGAGTATCGCCCCGTACTTCCAGCTCTCGGCGTAGAGCGTCAGTCCGGTGAAGAAGAGCAGCATCAGAGTGACGCCGAGGAAGCCGAGGGTGAGTATCACCTGGAGCAGCAGCTTCCAGCCGCCGTACCAGACTATTCCAGCGGCTATCGCTACAACTGCTATCAGGAAACCGATCAGGTACGCTTTGAGCTTGTCCATTCTTCCACCCCCTCGATTTTGAGCAGGAAGACCTTTTCGTCCAGTCGTGGCGTGTAGTAGCCGATGCCGTCGTGGGCAACGACGCGATGACAGGGAACAACGATGGGGTAGGGGTTCCTCCTCATCGCCCCGCCTATGGCCCGCGGTGACGTACTAATGGCCCTGGCAAGGCCACCATACGTTATAACACTCCCTCTTTTAACGTTTTTCGTGAGCCACTCGTAAACTCTCCTTTCAAAGGCCGTTACGCCCTCAAAGGAGAGCTCCGGTAGAATTTCGGCGTTGCCCACCCTGCCGATGATGACGTCCCTGACGAGGATGGGGTAGTCCGACCTTCCGCGTCCGGTACTGATGTCCACACCCCTTCTCCTCAGAAAGCCCGTGAGGCGGTCGAGGTTCCTCTCGAACTGCTCCCCATCCAGCGCGAAGGTTATCCCCTGAATCCCGTCCTCAAAAAGCACAGCTATCCAGACGTCTCTGTCTGCTATCCGAAACTTCTCAACGCTCAACATAATCCCATCGGTAACGCTTTAAGGGTAGGGCTTTAAACGGTTGCGGTGGTGGGATGAAGATTTACGTGCTCGGGGCCGGAAGCATAGGCTCTCTTTTTGGCGCGCTCCTCTCGCGGGCGGGGAACGAGGTCACCCTGATAGGAAGGGAAAACCAGGTGAGGGCGATAAACGAGAACGGTCTGCACGTCTCGGGGGTTGAGGAGTTCACGGTTCATCCCCGGGCCAGCCTCACCGCCCCAGATGAGCCGCCGGACCTGCTGATTCTGGCCACGAAGTCGTACTCTACGAAGGTAGCCCTGGAGTGCGCCAGGGGAGGCATAGGGCCAGATACGTGGATACTCAGCGTGCAGAACGGCCTCGGCAACGAGGAGCTGGCCCTTAAGGTGACAGGAAAGGTCATCGGCGGGGTGACCACGAACGGTGCCATGCTCGTTGAGTGGGGCCACGTGCGCTGGACCGGGCGCGGACTCACGGTTATTGGGAGGTACCCGACGGGGGCTGATCCCTTCGTGGAAAGGGTGGCCGAAGTTTTCAGAGCTGCGGGCCTTGAAACGTCCGTTACGGAGCACGTTATCGGCTGGAAGTGGGCGAAGGCCATAGTCAACTCCGTCATCAACGGTCTTGGAACTGTTCTGGGAGTGAAGAACGGTGCGCTGAAGGATGACCCCTATCTCGAAGCGGTGTCCGTGGACCTGGCGCGCGAGGGATGCCTCGTGGCCCAGAAGCTGGGTGTGGAGTTCGAAATACACCCCCTGGAGCTCCTCTGGGATACGATAGAGCGGACGCGGGAGAACTACAACTCAACGCTCCAGGATATACGGCGCGGTAAGAGGACCGAGGTGGACTACATCCATGGAAAGATAGTGGAGTACGCCCACTCCGTAGGTCTGGAGGCCCCCAGAAACGAGCTTTTGTGGGCCCTGATCAAAGCAAGGGAAAATCTAAATAAACCAGGCGGTGAAGTTTAGACTGGAGGGGTCGAAGATGCCCATATTCGGAGGTAAGGAGAGCAGCGTTTTTGAAGCCATAGACGAGCACCTTGAGGTCGTCAGCGAGTCTCTTGTTGCCTTCAGGGAGCTGGTTGATGCTTACCTCAACGGTGACTTTGAGAGGGCCAGGGCCTTTGAGAGGGAGGTTGACCAGCTGGAGAGCAAGGCCGACACTCTCAGGAGGGGCATAGAGACGATGCTCTACGAGGGTGCCTTTCTGCCCGCCAACAGGGGGGACTATGTAAGGCTGAGCGAGCTCATTGACCAGGTCGCCGATGCCGCGGAGAGCGCGGCCCACACCCTCATACTGGCCAAGCCGAAGGTTCCGAAGGAGCTGAGGGCGGAAATCCTGAGGCTCGTGGAGTCCGCCGTTGAGACCTACGGGGTTCTCGTTCAGGCGGTGAACGCTATGAACTCGGACGTTGACAGGGCGATAGAGCTGGCCAAGGCTGTGGAGGATGCCGAGGAGATAGCCGACGAGGTTGAGTACGACGTCAAGGGCAAGGTTTTTGAGAGCGAGACCGTTACGACCTACGCAAAGCTCGTCTGGAACCAGATACTGACGAAGATAGGTGACATAGCCGACCGCGCCGAGGACGCGTCGGATCAGGTCATGCTCATGGCGATAAAGAGAAGAGGATGAGGTGATGGAAATGGTGAAGGTTTTGGTTGCGGCACCGCTGCACGAGAAGGCAATCGACGTTCTGAAGAACGCAGGCTTTGAAATTGTTTATGAAGAGTATCCCGATGAGGCCCGCCTTCTGGAGCTCGTCGGGGACGTTGAGGCTATAGTCGTCAGGAGCAAGCCGAAGGTGACCCGCAAGGTCATCGAGGCTGCCCCGAAGCTCAAGGTCATCGGAAGGGCCGGCGTCGGTCTGGACAACATCGATCTTGAGGCCGCCAAGGAGCGCGGAATAAAGGTCGTGAACAGCCCCGGCGCCTCGAGCAGGAGCGTCGCTGAACTCGCCGTTGCGCTTATGTTCAACGTGGCCAGGAAGGTTGCCTTTGCCGACAGGAAGATGCGCGAGGGAACCTGGGCCAAGAAGCAGGCCATGGGAATCGAGCTTGAGGGCAAGACCCTCGGAGTCGTCGGCTTTGGAAGGATAGGCTACGAGGTCGCCAAGATAGCCCGCGCCCTCGGCATGAACGTCCTGCTCTACGACCCATATCCGAACGAAGAGAGGGCCAGGGAAGTCGGTGGAACCTTCACATCCCTTGAGGACCTCCTCAGGGAGAGCGACGTTGTCACCCTCCACGTTCCCCTCATCGAAGCTACCCACCACCTAATAAACGAGGAGAGGCTTAGGCTGATGAAGCCGACCGCCATACTCATAAACGCGGCGAGGGGAGCGGTCATCGATACTGAGGCTCTCGTTAAGGCCCTTCAGGAAGGCTGGATTGCCGGTGCCGGCCTCGACGTCTTCGAGGAGGAGCCGCTCCCGGCCGACCACCCGCTCACCAAGCTTCGACAACGTTGTCCTGACCCCCCACATCGGCGCCTCGACTGTCGAGGCCCAGATGAGGGCCGGCGTCCAGGTCGCGGAGCAGATAGTTGAGGTTCTGAAGGGCTGATGCCCTTCTTCCCTTTAGTTCATCTTCAACTTCTCGCAAACCTTTACCAGCATACTGCTGACCTCCTCC
>NZ_LLYW01000052.1 GCF_001484195.1 Thermococcus celericrescens | reverse complement strand
CGTAGGGCTGCGCCGGCTGGGCGGGTTGGACTGGCTGCTGGAGGAGCTGGGGCATTATGACCATACCCGTGCCCATCGCGGCCCCCTCGCTCTTTCCAAGTTCCGCTGCCACCTGTTTTGCCGTGTCCATCTGCATAACCGCCTGAGCGTTGCCAGTCTGCATTATCCAGAAGAGCCTCTGGCGCCACTCGTCGGTCGTGTTCACGCCCTCGATTTTCACGTCCACCAGCTCAAGGCCGAGCCGCCTGAAGTCCTCGATGAGTTTGACCTTGACCTGCGTACTGACCATGTCGAGGTTCTGGAAGAGGTCAACTATCGAGTAAGCGCTGAGGTGCTTCATCATGCCCTCGTTGAAGTACGCGCGAATGAACTTGGTGACGTCGCTCGCCTCGTAGAGGCTCTGGCCGCCGACGACCTCGGTGATGAAGAGAACGGGGTCTGCAACCTTAAACCAGTAGACGCCGTAGTACTTGACCGGCGCTAATTCTCTCGTCTGAGTCTCCCCTCCGTAGCGCCCCTGGAACTGCTTCATGCTGACGAAAATGACAGTGGCCTTGAAGGGGCTGTTGCTTCCACCAACGAGCTTGTAGAGGAGCGGTAAGTTCTGTGTCGTCAACGTGTGCCTTCCCGGCCCGAGGACGTCGTAGATTTTGCCGTCGCGCATAAACACGGCGACCTCATACTCATGGACTATCAGCTGAGCTCCCCACTTTATGACCTCGTTGGGGTAGCGCCAGATTATCTCGTCTTCTCCGGGGTTCACCCATTCTATGACCTGAACCATCTCACTCACCCGCCGCGAAGCTCATTCTCTTGCCGAGGACTTCCTCGAAGTTTATCAGCTCCTCATCGAGGTTTAGAACCGCCATGCCGAGAGCCTGCGGATCCGCTATTTGGCCGTTCAAGGCTTTGACCTCGTTGAGTATCTCCTCGGCCAGCTCTATCATCTTGGCATCGTATTCCAGGAGCCTGTTGAGCTCATTTTCCTTGAACTTCACCCTGTCGAAGTAGCCGCGGTAGCCGGCTTCTGCATGCCGCACCCTGCTCTCCAGTGCCATGAGCTTCTTCCTCAGGCTGTCTATGGCAACCATCTGGGCGCAGCTCACCATGGCGCACCTCTGAAGGGCGCGCTCCATCTCCCTTCTGGCGAGGGCAAGGGTATCGGCCACCTTTCCACGGACGAGCCTGTCGTCCTCCCTTATGAGTTCCTTCTTCTTGTAGCCGTGGAAGCCTGGAATCACGAGCTCAAGCTTCTCAACTATCGATGTTTCCTTCCCCATAACCAACACCTCACATCGGCTTGAAATACAGGTTGCCCTTGTTGAGCCTCATAACCTCGCTGACCTTCCTCTTCTTAACGGCGCCTTTCTGGAATATGCCGAAGGCCCCGGCGCCTCCGGGGATGAGTCCGCCTAGGAGCCCCCAGGTACTTCCGTATGCGCCGGCCGCGATTATGCCGATTACGAGCCCAGCCGCTAGAACACCGACCCCCAGGAGGCTGGCCTTCTTTCTGGCACCGCTCATGAGCGGGTACTCCGCCTGGACAACCCTTCCATCGGTTCCATCAACGTATCCCGCAAAGCTCTGCCCGGAGTACTCGTAGTGAACCTCCCAAAGTGGATAGTGCACCAGCCCCTGGTACTTCACCTCTATCTCAACGCCGCCGAGGGATTTGTCCTCCTGGCCCGCCTCACTTCTGAGGGCGCTCTCCATGATGCTCCTCGCCATGGCCTCAGCCCCTTCCCTGGACATCTTGGGCTCGTAGTACTCGCCCTTCCCAACCACTGCTTCATCGAAGAAGCGCTTGCCCCTTATCGGGAACGGGTAATCCCTGAGCATCCCCTGGAAGGGTGAGCCTGCGGGGATTCCGACGAAGCGAACCTCCTCTATCGTTGACCAGCGTGTGCTCCTCCCGTGGAGGTAGAAGAAGTAAACCGGCACCCAGTGGAGCGCCTTTTTCGTTATCTTTGCCCCGGTTATGTCCGCCGGAGCGCCGTACTGCCTGGAGAGGAACTTGAGCAGAACCCCTCCGGCGTCTTTCCTCATCGGCGGGAAGAAGAAGTGCTCGCCGACTTCCTCCCTCGTTTCGAGCTTGAAGGTCGTTCCGCAGTAGGGGCACGTTGCCACGCTCACCGTGTCTGGAACCTTAAACTTGGCCGAGCAGGTTGGACACTGAACCTCCATGGCAATCACCCCTTAAACGCCCCCGTGAAGTGCCCCCATGATACCGGTGCTTCTCTCGGTTCTCTGTCCCTCCAGAACCAACGACCCGAAGTAGCCGCTGGCGCCAGCCCCGAGTATCAGCGAGAGCACCGAAACCAGAGCCGAGCCGTTTGCACCACCGTAGGCGGCTCCAGCAGCGCCTATGATGACTCCGAGGACGACGCCGGCCATGTACTGGGCGCGCCTCCAGATGGGCATGGGCTCGGTGGCGGCAACGTCCCTTCCGTCCCAGCCGGCGAAGACGGCATGGAATATCGAGTTCTCGTGCTTGTAGTAGACGGTCCACATCGGCAGGAGAATCAGAGAAACGTTCTGGGGCTCATCGGCGGTTATATCGAAGCGCTCTATCCTGTCGGCCTTGGCGGAGTAGCGGTCCCTTATGACGTCTATCGCATCCTCGCGCATTATCATCTTCGCCTGGGTCTCGTCTATTTCAGTGTTGAGTATCTCCAGCTTTATCTTCCCCCATTGATCCTCGTCCAGCTCAAGGAGCTTTCTCCCCTTGGGCTTTGCCCTCGAGTAGTGCACAATGATGTCATCAACGCCGAAGCTCTTGACCTGCCTCCTCGCGGAGCCGATAAGGCTCAAAACCTCGTCAACGTAGTCGTGGTAGTGCCTCTCGACGGTGTGGCAGTGGGTTTCGCCCTCCGAGTCCGTGTGGCACTCCTCCTCGCGCACCATGTACTCGACGTCACCCTCGACGTGAACGTTGCCCACCCAGTACGGGGCATAGTGGCCTTCGATGTCAACTATCTCTATCCCCTCCTTCATGCGCTTGAGGTCGAAGTCCCTGTTGACGCGGTCCCAGAAGGCCTTGGCTATGGCGTTTTTATCGATGGTCGGGACGATGTAGATGTTCTCTGTCTTCAGGTTTCCGCTTACGTGGTTAGGAAAACCGCAGTATGGACAGATTGCGACTATAGTTTCGGGGGATACTTCGAGGGGCGCACCGCACCTCTCACATTTAAATCCAACTGCCTCCATGAATCACCACGGTGCACATAACTACTTTTGGGTATTTAAGAGTGCCGGAGATTTTCATGAACCGTGGTAATACTGACGGACTACAGCATTTTCCTTATCAGTTCCACAAGCTCCCAGAGGCCCTTCACGTAGTAGTCAGCCCCCTCGATTTCCCCGAAGCGCGTAACGTTAACCACCTTCATGCCGGCCCGCTTTCCGGCGAGCACATCGTGACGGCTGTCGCCAACCATCAGCGCTTCCTCCGGCTCCAGGCCGAGTGCGTTCAGGGCTTTTTCAACGAGGTAGGGGCTTGGCTTGACCCCGTCAAGGTTTGAATAGTCCTTTCCGTAAACAACCTCGAAGTATCTCCTCAAATCGAAGAGGTCCAAAACGAACTCCGTGCACTCCGGGGAGGCGTTACTCACGGCCCCAAGCTTCAGGCCCAGCTCTTTCAGCTCTCCCAAGACGTTAACATCTGGAAAGGGTTTTATCTTGCCCTTATCTGCCATCCACATGCGGTACTCAAGGTTCACGCCGTCAACGATTTTCCAGAACTCCACGTGGTCTATGCCAAAGCGCTCGACGTAGCTCCTCGGAAGCTCGCCGGTTACCGTTTTTTTGTATGTCTCGTAGTCCAGTTCGATGCCACGCTCCCGGAGGGCTGGCATAACCCACTTCTCGTACCATTCCCTGTGGTCGTAGCCCTCGTAGTAGACCAAGGTCTCGTCAACGTCGAAGATTAAACCGCGGAGCATCCTCATCATAAAGAGGGCAACGGTGGAGCTTTAAAGTTTGTCGCTCAGAGCTCAAGTTTCTTGAGGAGGGCCCACTGCCTTGGTTTCCATGCAAGGGGATCAGTGACAACGTAGACCTTGGTATTGGTGAGTATAACGTGATCACGAATGGTGTTCAAAAATCTCAGAAACGTCTCAAATCCATTATGGAGCGCCAGGTACTCGGGACAGGCTATAATTACCGCCCTATCCGGATGCCCTTTGAGACTTTTGATTATACCATCCAAAATTCTGTGGAGTTCCCTCGGACCAAAATATCCCTTAACGGAACTCACGGTAATGAGATTCCAGTCGGGAGGAACCTTCATCCCGGCCCGGCCTATAACAACGGCGCTATCTTCGATTATGTCGGAGAATGAACTCACCAGCCTGAATGCGGGGACATCAACCCTCCGGGTTCCTTCCTTCCGTGACCGTGCCAGCACAGGAAGTGAAATCCTGAGCACTTCACTCACCGCTTAAGGGTAAAATCCTGAATGGATATTTAAATCCTTTTTGTAGATGCCTATGTAGGTGCGGGGCCTCGGCCTCCTGGACTGGTCATCACCCATCAGCCGGTTGATCCTTCGTCATCGGCGGAGAAAGTATGAAAAAGGGGTTAAAAACCTTCAGAACAGCTCCTCGAGCTTGACGTCTATCTTGTCCGGGTTGAAGGGCAGGACGTGTCTGGTGGTCTTCGGGGAGTAGACCTCGCCGCGCTTGACGAGCTCCATGACCTCATCCTTGCTAGGGGCCTTCCTGATGAAGACGTAGTCGATCTCGCCCTTGCCCATGTCCTCTCTGGCGTCCTCCTTGAGGCCGTAGTAGATGAGCTCGATCTTGCCCTCGACGCTCATCTCGTCGAGAACCTTGCTGACCTTCTTCTGCTCATCAAGGCCGCCCGGAACGGCGAAGACCTTCTCACCGACGATGGCGAAGGCTATCTCGCCCCTCTCGGCCTTCTCCTCTGCCTCCGGGTCCTCAATGACCTCAAGCCCCTCTGCCTTGAGCCTCTCGAGAACCTCCTCGAGGCTTCCCTTGAAGGCCGGGTACCAGGTGTAGACCTTGACATCGTCGCTGAAGTAGTCAAGTATGACGGAGGGAGCCTTCTTGGCGCCGAGCTTCTGGAGACCGGCCCAGCGGTGGTGACCGTCAACGATGAGGTAGGTGTCCTCACCAGGAACCTTGGCGAGGAGCATAGGCTTCCAGAAGAGGCCGGAGCCGGTGACGCTCTCGATGAAGGCCTCAAGCTCCTTCTGGACGAGCTGCTCGTGGGGCTTCATCTTGTCGAGCTCGATAAAAACGTAGTCAACCTTAACGGTTGGGATGTCGTACTTCGGAACCTTCTCAACTCCCATTTTCACAACCTCCGTGAGCCTAAATCAGCAGACGGAAATCGAAGCGGAGGATAAAAAGGCTTTCCCATTTATATGACCAGTTTTTCCTGATGATTCTGCGTATGATAGCCCAAAATTATGAAAATTCTACGGGGATAATGGTTAAAACCCCGGAGAGAGATATAACTCCGATGAGGAATATCGCCGACCTGCCCCTCCACGGCGGCCACGTTCCGGCGTGGCTGGCCCAGAGGATGAGGGAGCTCACCCGGTTAGTGCTGGTTCTGGCGGTTGAGGAGTACGGAACGAAGGGACTCCTGGAAAGGCTCTCCGACCCGGTCTGGTTCCAGGCCTTCAACAACGTCATCGGGATGGACTGGGACTCCTCTGGCTCGACCACCGTGACGGCGGGCATGATAAAGGACGTCCTCTGGAGGGAGGAGCTCGGCGTAAAGGTGGCCGGGGCTGACCTCTTCCCCCG
>NZ_LLYW01000051.1 GCF_001484195.1 Thermococcus celericrescens | reverse complement strand
TGAGGACCTCGTACTTGTGCGCTACCTGAGCCGCTTTAAGCCACGTTCCCCCAAAGGCATAGCCCAGCGCCAGAGCGGTTCCCAGGGCACCGCCGGCGCTGTTGCCAAAGCCGTAGCCGTTCGGGAAATCGAAGTACTGCCAGATTTCAACCTCTCCAGTAAAATCATCGGGAACTATCTCATCCGCGACGGAGTAGCTTATGACCGCCCTTTCCCTCCCAACCGGCTCGCCGTTGAAGGCGATGTGTACGTGTCTCTCGAGGGTGCCGGTTTCTATGCTCGCGAAGACGTTGACACCCTTGTCAAGGTTTACCCCGGCCCCGAGGGAACCTGCCTTGAGCGGGTCGTCGTGAAATTTGGGGACGAAAAAAGCCGTTATGTGAGCCGGAACGAAGGTTCTAACGAGCAACCTCTCACCTCCGAGAAAAGTGCACCCTTGGCCTTTTAAAAGTGGCGAGAAAAGGGAAAAGAAAAGGTTCACTCCTCGGCCACGTACACCGGAACCTTTCCGTGCGGTATGCCGTATTTCTTGCCGTACCACTCGCTGAGGAAGTACCAGGCGCCGACGAGGAGGATCAGGCCAAGCGGCAGGAGTACCGCCCAGCTGTGGACACCGAAGCCAAAGAGTATGTAGAGGAATACTCCGACGCTCGATGCGGTTACCGCGTACGGCACCTGTGTTGTGACGTGGTCTATGTGGTCGGAACCGGAGAACATCGAACTCATGATGGTCGTGTCGCTGATCGGTGAGCAGTGGTCACCGAAGATACCTCCTGCGAAGACCGCACCGATGGCCGCGAAGACCTCCGGGCCAACGTAGCCCGTAACGCCGTAGGCGAGCGGTATGGCGATGGGCAGCATGATGCTGAAGGTTCCCCAGCTCGTTCCGGTCGTGAAGGAGATGAACATGGCGATGAGGAACACTATCAGCGGCACCCAGCTGCCGGTGACGCCGGCGCTCTTGGCGATGTCAACGATGTATGGGGCGGTCCCGACGGCGTCGGTGGCGCTCTTGATGCTCCACGCCAAGAGCAGTATCGTGTTGGCTATGACCATCTGCTTCATTCCGCGGACGATGGCGTCCTCGGCCTCCTCGATGGTCATGCGCTTCATGACCAAGACGAGGAAGAAGGCAACCACGACCATCGCGAAGGAACCCCAGAGAAGCGCCAGGGCGGAGTCGGAGTTTCCAAGGACCTCCATGAGGCCGCCTTCAGCGTAGGCCGCGCCACCGCCGCCGGTGTACCACATGCCGTAGAGGGTGACGAATATGAGCGTCAGTATCGGCCAGATGAATATGTGGACGCTGCCGTCCTCCTTCGGCATGCCGAGGTCAACCTCGGTTGTCATGAGCGGCTTCGCACCGTCGCGGAGGACTTTGCCCTCGGTCCTGGCGCGGTACTCAGCGTGGAGCATCGGGCCGTAGTGCCTGTGGGTGAAGGCCACGATGAAGACCAGTATTATCGCGAGTATCGAGTAGAACCTGAAGGGAACGCTGTGCATCCAGGCGACGTAGGCGCCGTAGTCAACGTTGAGGTCCTTGAAGGCGTCGCCGATGAGACCGACCTCGTAGCCTATCCAGGTCGAGACGAGCGCCAGTCCCGCAACGGGTGCCGCAGTCGAGTCGTCTATGTAGGCGAGCATCTCACGGGAAACGCGAGTCCTGTCTGTGATGGGCCTCATGGTGTTACCGACGATGATGGTGTTGGTGTAGTCGTCGAAGAATATGAGCACACCGAGGAGCCATCCCATCATCGCGGCGCCGCGGCTGCTGCGCACTTTGCTCGCCAGGGCGCGGCCTATTGCCATCGCTCCTCCTGACTTGTATATCAGTCCCACGCCCGCACCGATGAGGAAGTCAAAGAGCAGTATCTTGACGTTCCAGTCATCGATGGCGTTGCCTACTATCCAGTCGAGGGTTTGGGTGGTTCCCGTCACCGGGTTCCAGCCGGAGACCATTACACCTCCAATCCAGACACCTGCAAACAGCGCCAGGATAACCCTCTTCGTCCATATCGCCAAGATAATAGCCACCAGCGGTGGCAGCAGAGACAGTATCCCGAAGTCCGACACGGTTTCACCTCCAACGGGTTTCAAACCCATAAATATCGGCAATATATAAATTTTCCTGGAATATTTTTGGCATATTGTCAGCCCTTCGAAAATACTGCTGAACTGCCATGCATATTCATGATATTGTATGGCCATTTCAGTGAATATTCCTGTTGCCCTGCATTATGAGATACTTTCAAGTACATTAATGCGCACCACTACCATAAAAACCTTTCTCAGAAAAAGCTTCATCTAAATCCGGAGGGGCCTTAAAAAAAGCCAGATGTTTCCCGTTCACTCGGAATAGTAATTGAAAGGTGAAGAAAGGTTCATAGTGGGGAACCGATGAGCTCCCCGAGCCTAAGAAAATCCTTTCTGAGCTCCTCCTTTATGGGCGGCCGGTAAAGTGCGGCGGCCGGGTGATACATCGGCATTATGATTATCTTCCCGAAGAGAGTGTGGGTTTCGAAGGTTTTTCCGTGTATCTTGCTTATGGGTTCGGGGTCAAAGCCGAACTTCTCCAGGATGTACCTCATGGAGTGCCTGCCGAGCGGAACTATAACCCTGGGCCGGATGATGTCTATCTGTCTGTCGAGGTAGGGGGAGCAGGCCTTTATCTCATCCTCCAGCGGGTCGCGGTTCTCGGGCGGGCGGCACTTGACTATGTTGGTTATGTAAACCTCATCCCTGGTGAGACCTATCTCAGCCAGGAGCTCGTCGAGTACCTTCCCTGCCCTTCCGACGAAGGGGAGCCCCTTCTGATCCTCCCAGTAGCCCGGCGCTTCGCCGACGAACATCACCTTGGCGTCATAGCTCCCGGAACCGGGAACGGCGTTGGTTCTAAGGCCCCCAAGCGGGCATTTCTGGCAGTTCCTTATGCGCTCTTCAAGCTTCCTCATGAGTTCTTCCTTCCCCATGGGAGCACCTCATGAGAGCGTCTTCTGAGAGAGATAGGCTTTGAGGAACTCGACCCAGGCGGTGTAGTAGCCCTTCTCGTACTCGTCCCTGAACTCGTGCTCGAGTATCCCCTGGAAGTGCTCGAGGAGCTTCTCCGCCTTCTCCCTGTCGTGCTCGCTGATGAGCTGGACTATGAGGGAGTTGGGGTCGTTGTCCTTTATGGCGCTCATGAAGCCGTTTATGGCCTTGCCGTAGCCCCTGCCCCACTCGTCGGGGCCGGCCATCTTCTGGAGCTTCTCCAGGTGCCCCTTGGCCCTGGAAAAGTCCCTCTTTAGCAGAGCCCTCAGGAACATCTCCATCCTCATCTCTCTCGCCGGCATTCTACCACCTCTCAAAGGATAGTACGGCCGGCTTTTAATGGTTTCCTCGGATCGAACGGTTCCGTCGGCTACCCACATATATCCCATACCTATGCAGGAAAATTTGCATATTTACGCAAAAGCTTTTATACCCCGGGATTGAAGGAATAAGCAGACAGGGAGAAGTCAAACGCAGGGGTGAAACCCATGGCCGAAAGTGTTGGTGAAGTTCCAAGCGGCGAAAAAGAGTTCGCCGAATCAACCCGCAGGATAAGGGATATTATCGAATTCCCCGAGATAAATGAGGAAGAGTTTGAGCGCATGCTCAAGAGTGCAAGCAGGGCCTACGGAGGGCCCCTGCCCCACAGGACGTATTCTATCTGTCCCGAAACGAGGAGGGTCGTTCCAGCCCTCATATGGGAGAACGATGGGAAGGTTTGGATAACCAAACGCTGTCCCGAAGGTATAATAACCGACGTTTATTACGAGAGCGTTGATCAGTACTACCGCTTCCAGAAGTGGAAGTTCGATTTCAAGCTCATGAGCACAAACGTTGAGAACAGCGGTGTGAACTGCCCCTTCGACTGCGGTATGTGCGCTAGACACTTCTCCCACACGAACCTCATCAACATAGTTCTGACCAACAGGTGCAACCTGTCGTGCTGGTACTGCTTCTTCTACGCCAAAGAGGGCCAGCCCATATACGAGCCCACCCTCGAGCAGATACGCATGATGCTCCGCAACGCCAAGAGGCAGCACCCGGTTGGGGCGAACGCCGTCCAGCTCACTGGCGGCGAGCCGACCCTCAGGGAGGACCTTATCGAGATAATCAAAATCGCAAAGGAGGAGGGCTACGACCACGTCCAGCTCAACACCGACGGAATAAAGCTCGCCTTCGAGCCGGAGCTGGTGAGGGAGATGCGCCAGGCCGGCGTCAACGTCCTCTACATGAGCTACGACGGCATGACCCCCCAGACAAACTGGAAGAACCACTGGGAGGTTCCACTCATCCTCGAGAACGTCAGGAAGGTCGGCGGGCCCGGCATAGTCCTCGTCCCGACCACCATCAGGAACGTCAACGACCACGAGCTCGGCGCCATAATCAACTTCGGCCTCAACCACATCGATATAATAAGGGGTGTTAACTTCCAGCCCATCTCACTCGTCGGAAGGGTTCCGCGGAAGGAGCGCCAGCGCTTCAGGATAACGATTCCCGGGGCGATAGCGAGGATCGAGGAGCAGACCAACGGGGCAATAGCCATGGACGACTGGTACCCGATTCCGATAGCAGGACACATAGCGCGCTTCTTTGAAGCTTTCACCGGCTCCCGCTACTACATGACCAGCCACTACTGCTGTGGCGCTGCCACCTACGTCTTCCTCGACCGCGAGAACAAAAGGGTGGTGCCCATAAGCAGGTTCCTCGACGTTGAGGGCTTCGTCGAGTACCTCGAGAGCAAGGCGGAAGAGATAGAGCAGTGGGAGAGCATGGGCAGACTTCAGAAGCTCAAGCTCGGCGCTGAGATCTTCATGAAGTTCCGCTCCTTCTACGACGACAAGTACGCACCCGAGGGCATCAAAGTCCTCGACCTCATCAAGAACGCCTTCATGTACGGCAACTACGACGCCCTCGGAAAGTTCCACACCAACGCCCTCTTCCTCGGAATGATGCACTTCATGGATGAGTACAACTACGACGTCGAGCGCGTCGAGCGCTGCGTCATCCACTACGCCATGCCGGACGGCAGGACGGTGCCCTTCTGCACCTTCAACGTGATTCCTGAGCTCTACAGGGACAAGGTGCAGGCCCAGTTCAGCTACACCTGGGACGAGTGGAAGGCAATGCACCCGGACTGGGACTACCACCGGGACAAATACATCAGGACGAAGGAGTTCGTTGAGCGGATGAAGAACAGCGAGCTTTACAGAAAGACCTACATCGACATAGAGGACTACTTCGGCCTGAACACGAGGTGATTGCGATGAGCGAGAGGGTTTACAACAAGACCCTTATCAGGATGGACCTCAAGTTCGGCAGGATAACCCCCGAAGAGGCCCGCGCCAGACAGTACGAGCTCCTCAGGGACGGACGGATATGGAGGGCGTTCATCAACGGCTACGCAAAGAGAGGCTTCGTGGTCTTCGACGGGGAAACCACCTCAAAGGAGGAGGTGCTTGAAAAGCTGAGGGACTTCGAGCCGGAGGTAACATCCATTGGAAGGCTTACCGTCGCAGAGCTCGTAGAGTCTAGCTACTCATGGAACAACATCCTTTCAAAGGCATGAGGTGCATTCTCCCAATTTTATTTTCCGCCTTTTCTCCATTGAATGATAGACGAACCTCACCACATAAACTGCTGTTTTCTGTTGTTGAATCTCCGTTCTGGTTATCCGCTACTTTTGAAACATACGGAACTATCGTAGCGGATAACCTTCCCACTCCCATCTTCATCGTGGGGCTTTCGGGAGGAACGGAGACTCCCCACATCTTCAGGGCTCTAAGCGAGATATTCCAGCTTCCAACCACATCACGGTCGGCCTCAAAACCACACTTCGAACACTTCAACAGCCTGTGCCCATTCGGGCTTAGTTTCCCCCCACATACCGGGCACAGGGAGGAAGTGTAAGCAGGATTAACGAAAACAACTTTTATCCCCTTCAATTTAGCCTTGTATTCGATTATGCTCTGGAGTTTTCTAAAACTCCACCTGTGAAGACGACCATTCATCCCAGAAGAATATCTTATCGAATCCCTGATTTCGGTTAAGTCCTCCAGAGCAATACCACCATATTTCTCGGCCAACTCGACAATTTTATTAGCAAGCTTGTGATACAAATCGTCCAGCCTGTTCCTCTCCCTTTGTCCATACTTTTCAAGAAGCTCTTTCCTCCTCTTTCCAGCTCTAAGCTTTTTCTGAATTTTCCTCCGCTTTAAGAAGTAGCCAGTCCTTATCTCCCTCTCGTGAGTGATTATTTGAACAAACTCGCCATCTGGAAGGCTGAGCGTAACGTTGTTCTCGTTCAAATCCACACCAACAAAGGTTTCAGGCTCTCTCACTTCAACCTCTCTGGAGAACACCACGTTTATGAAAACGCCTTTTGGCGTCCTCACTAACCACGCTTGGCCGATTTTCCAGTTCTTAAACTTCTTGTGATACTTGGCCGGATAAAACTCCAGCCTAACCCTCCCGCTCAGGGTTGAGAGCTTTATCACTCCAGCCTCAAGGTCGAGTTTGAAGAGATGGTCGTCCAGCATTATAACGTCCTTCTTGAAAACGGGCTTTCCCTTAGCTTTTCCCTTCTTTTTCCGCTTCCGATAACTCTTGTAAATCATTGTGGCCATTTGAGTGGCCGTGTAGTGATAATGGCTCGGCAACTCCGGATACTCCCTGCGTAAGCCCTTGTAAGTCTCCTTCTTCAACCGATAAAAGCTTGTAACGTTGTTCTCGAAAGCATAACTGATAAGGTAGTTCACAATCTCCCGATAAGTCGAGAAGAGGTCATTTAACTCCTCTGGCGGGTTTTTAAGCTTGAATTTTGCTGTGAGCTTAATCGTCTCTGAGGGCATTCTTCACCGCCTCAACGAGGCGTTTTTTCTTGTGAGAACGCATACCATAAAGCTTTCCAGCGAAGGAAGTTACAATAGCCAAAAGGTCTTCGACAAGTTCTTTCTCTGGCGTTTTCTCTTCATCGTCAAAGATGACTTCAATTTCAACGCCGTGAGAGTTGAAGTATTGTTCAAGGTATCCAAAACCGAAGCGGGTGAGCCTGTCCTTGTGGGTTATCACTACTTTTGTTACCTCTCCACTCTCAACAAGTTTGAAGAGCTGTTTTAAGCCTTTTCTGTTCTCGTTTAAGCCCGATGAAATGTCGGTGATGATTTTGGCGACTTTGTAGCCTTTTGCGGAGCAGTAGTTTTTGAGGTATTCGACTTGTCTTTCGAGGTCTTCTTTCTGGTCTCTGCTTGAAACTCTGGCGTAAATGGCAACCTTATCAAGTGTTTTGCCTTCGAGAAGCCTTAGGACTTCACTTTCGGGAATTCTGAACTCTTTTCCAACTCGGTATGCCTTTATTTTTCCCTCTTTAATCCAACGCCGTATTGTCATTGCTGAAACTCCAAGCCTTTTTGCAACTTCTCCCGTCCTGTAAAGCCTCATCATCACTTCCCTAATCGTAATTATGTGTTGAAAATATTTAAATGTTTCGTTTGTTGCTATTTACGAAACAGCCCCCGAAGGACGAAGTTTCTAGAAGAGAAAAGTAATTACCTACATACCACCCTACACAAAAGCGATTTAAGTTTTAAGCAGTATAACATCAATAGTCAGACATCGATATACTATTTAGTCGTCTGACGACCGTAGCAGACCACAGGGGAGAGGTGGTTTCCATGCAGTTTAAGAAAAAGATCATCCTGACCATGGCCACAGCTCTGATTATTACCATACTGATAGGCTCCCTCATTGTGATATCATCCTCGTTCATGATGAGGGACAGCATACGAACCTCCCTCGAGGAGGAGCTGGGCCACAACCTCCCGGAGCTTATGGCGGAGGGCATCAGGGCTCCAATAACCGAAGAGGCAGGAATGATAGCAACGGGCTCCGCGGAGCTCGGTGCAAAGCTGTTCGACGACTACTTCGAGAAGATGCGCGTTATGGGAACCGTGGCCATAGAAGCCGTTGAAGTGGCGTATTCAAACTACGACGAGAGCGATCCACAGTTCAGAGCGTTTCTCCTGGACCGCTTTAGGAGCGTGAAAGACCTCGACCCGAACATAGCCTACGTTTATTTCGGAAGCACGAGCGGCGGGATGTACATGTGGCCCGACGAACCCCTGCCCGAGGGTTACGACCCGAGGGTCAGGCCGTGGTACCAGGAGGCCATTAAGAAGAACGGCCCGATATGGACGGAGCCGTACCAGGACGCGTCAACCGGAAAGTGGATAGTCACGTACTCGGAGCCTATTTACATCAACGGTAAGCTCGTCGGTGTCATTGGCGTTGACGTCTTCGTCTCCACCCTCATAGAGCAGTCAAAGGAAATAACGATAGGTCAGAGTGGATACATAGCGATCATCAACCGGGACGGTACCATCATCGTGCATCCCAACGAGAGCCTAGTTCAGAACTTCAACATACACGATGACCCCAACCTCCGGCCCCTCTCAGGCGAACTTGACAAAAACAAAGATAAGGGGTGGGTTGTCTACTCGTTCCAGGGCGTGGAGAAGGTCGCGGGATACAAGAGGATGAAAACCACCGGGTGGGTGGTTCTGGCCACGGTACCGCTCCATGAGCTCACAGACCCGCTGACCCAGGCGATATCGGACACCCTCAATCAGAGCACGGAGAAGATAACGGACTCCATCCATAAGGTCGTTGACGATGGTCTAAAGACGACGATAATGGGCTCCATCGTGGCGGTCTTTGTTGGAATTCTTATGCTGTTCCTGGGGTACAGAACCCTCAACAGGACCCTCAGGCCGCTTGAGGAGTTGAGGAGTGTTGCGCAGGCTTTGGCAGAAGGAAGATTGAGCGAAGTTAACAAGCAACTCAACCAAATCCACTACATTGAAGACGACGAGATCGGAGCCCTCATAAAAGCCTTCGAAGCCGTAGGAAAAGACCTAGTAGGAACACTCAACACCATAGGCGAAAAACTCGAACGCCTCGCCGAGGGCGACTTAAGCAACGGACTAACCGTCGAAGCCAGAGGCGAACTCCAAGAAATCATCCAAGACCTAAAAGACACAACCCACAAACTTAAGGGCTTAATCAGCGAAATGGTCAACGTCACCAACGAACTGGACAAGAGAGCCAACATCCTCACCCAGATTACGACTGACGTGACTGAAGCCATTAATCAGGTTAACGAAGCGGTACAGCAGGTTAGCATTGAAGCACAGAGGCAACAAGAGCACATTAACGAAATAACCGAAGGAATGCGCTTCGTCTCAGAAACAAGCGCAGAAAGCGTCAGAGCAATGGACGAATTCGAGGCGGCAGTAAACGAAGTCGTCACAATAGCCAACGAAGGCAGACAAAAAGGCGAAATCTCAGCCAAACAAATCGAAAGCATCCAAGAAATGATGAGCAACATCGAAAGCACAGTCAGAAAAGTCTCTGAGATGAGTAGGAGTATTGAGGAGATTACGAACGTGATCACCAACATTGCCGAGCAGACGAACTTACTCGCCTTAAACGCGGCCATTGAAGCGGCCAGAGCCGGCGAGGCTGGAAGG
>NZ_LLYW01000050.1 GCF_001484195.1 Thermococcus celericrescens | reverse complement strand
TTGCTGGGGAGTATGATATTCGGGTTTTGGTTGTGGACGAGGTTTTCACGTCTAAGCGTTGTCCCGTCTGCGGGAGGCCTCACGAGGGGGCTCGCTTCCTTCGTGGTTTGTTTAAGTGTCCCGAGACGGGGCTTGTCTTCAATTCAGACTTGGTTGGGGCGTTTAATATTTTGAAGAAGGTTGTGAAAACCATAACCCCGAGTCTGAGCGGGCTTTACGCTCAAGGGAGGGGTAATTGGGGGAAGACCGTCCCGGAGGGGTTGAAGACCCGCTTTTTAGTGGGTTTGAATGAGACCCCTCAAACCTCTCCGCCATTAGCGAGGGGTTAGCTCGTTGGAACCCCCGCCCTTCACGACGGGGAAGAGGTCAGCAAAAGGCCAATGAGCAAGAAGTTTTTCATGAAGAAGGACGAGAAAACCGGAAAGCCGGTCTACACCCGCGCCTAGCATTTTGAGTTCAGAATGTGGGGAGATGAAGAGATCCTCCGCGTTACCTGGGATCTGGGGCTCGGAATGAGGAATCCCATGGCTTTGGAATGGTGGAGGTGGTATGATGGAACACCCCGAAGAGATTCTCGACTTTAACAAAAGAATTGAGAACGCCATATCCGGAAAAACACCCGAAAGGAAGATATGGGTGACGCCTCTGAGTTTTTGCCTCAGAAAGGCGGCGCTGTCCATATACCTGGGAACGTTCAAGTACGAGCGAACAGGAGAAATGCTCGTTGGGACGGTGCTCCACAAGTGGGTCGGTGAGGCACTAGGTGAGGAAGCGGACTTTGAAGTTCAGGTTGGATATCCTTTTGAAGACGGTTGGAAGCTCGTCGGAAAGGTGGACGCAGTAAAGGGCGGCTATCCAATCGAGTTCAAGTTTAGGGGTTTTGACTCAGGAGACGAGAACGGTCCAAGGAACCTCGACGAGATAGAAGAGGCTCCGAAGCTTGCCAGGGAACAGCTGAACGCCTACCTCAACATGATGGACAAAGAGATTGGCTACGTTTATGTCTTCGACCGCAACGGACTGCAGTTTAAAGTGTTCCCGGTAGAGAGAGACAGGGATGCGTTCGAGAAGTTCCTTGGAAGGGCAAGGGTAGTCATTAGGGGCGTCAAAGAGCTGGAAAATGGGAAGTTTCCGTCGTGGATAACTCCAAGATTTAGCAATGAATGCGAAACCTGCATTTTCAGGCCAATATGTTCGGCTATAAATGGAAGGCCGTCTAAATGATGTCCCCCATCGGATTTTTCTCCACCCCAATTATTTCTCTGAAGGGTCTGGAACGGAGCTTGTATATGACGATCGAATCCTCGTTCTCGTCTATGAGTTGCTGGAGGGTGGCTTTTATGCGCTCGAACTCGGCCCTTGTAACCTCGCCCTCGAAGACGCTGTTCTGAACCCAGTGGAGGTGTTGTCTGAGGAACTTCTTGACCTTGTTCACGCGCTCAACGGAGACATCGTAGACGATGACGACGTACATGCCACCACCGGAAATACTACGGCTGGCCTCTTTTTATAGTTTCGGCCGTATCACGCTTAAATTTCCCCATCGGACAAACTGCGGTTTAGTAGGTATCCAATCCGAGAAACATCCCTTAATCTGCCCCGGGAAGTCTTTAGTAACATGTTGTAAGTATTTAGTAAAAAGTTACAAATTTCAGATATTTTGTAACTAAATTTTTTCGAGATCCCAAGAGGAATCGTGTAAGGCATCTTTAGTATCTATTCCCAGTATAAATCGTTGCAATAAGACTCTAGGAGAATTGAAAGCGCCTTGGCGAAGGAGGTTATCAGGCCGGCAACCCTGGTTGCAATAAGACTCTAGGAGAATTGAAAGTTGGGAGAACGTAGTCCAGCCCGGTAACCACGCACTTCGTTGCAATAAGACTCTAGGAGAATTGAAAGGAACCCGATGAGGCTCATTGATTTCGGCAAGGTGGCGTTGCAATAAGACTCTAGGAGAATTGAAAGGCGCCACGGCTGTGCCCCCTACCAGCACGGAGATAGTTGCAATAAGACTCTAGGAGAATTGAAAGAAGGACATCAACCAGTACCTAACCGAGCGTGCCCAGGGTTGCAATAAGACTCTAGGAGAATTGAAAGGGAGGTCGGGTGTTCCCGTGCTGGAGAACAGGACTGTGTTGCAATAAGACTCTAGGAGAATTGAAAGCTTCGGTGAGAGAAGGCTCTGGTTCGGGTAGACAATCGTTGCAATAAGACTCTAGGAGAATTGAAAGTCATGCCGGCTGGCAAGTCAGCCCTCCACTTCTCGATTGAGTTGCAATAAGACTCTAGGAGAATTGAAAGCCGTAAGCGTTATATATATGTTTTACATAATACCTAAGTTGCAATAAGACTCTAGGAGAATTGAAAGACGACATAAGCAACTACAAGCGCCCGCAGTGGGCCATCGTTGCAATAAGACTCTAGGAGAATTGAAAGCGGCCAACCCCAAGAAGGGTCACTTCTTGAGGGACAAGTTGCAATAAGACTCTAGGAGAATTGAAAGACTGATGCCCTCCCTTACGCCGGGGTAGCATAGGTGTTGCAATAAGACTCTAGGAGAATTGAAAGCGTGACGGTCGTCGTGACGGATGTGGAGACCGGCGAGGTTGCAATAAGACTCTAGGAGAATTGAAAGGAGGGTTCTTGGGGTATCCCGGGCCGGTCTCATAACCGTTGCAATAAGACTCTAGGAGAATTGAAAGAAACAACTGGCTGGATCGGGCCTTACCTGAGTGGCTTGTTGCAATAAGACTCTAGGAGAATTGAAAGTTGTTCCGTCTCAACGTTGTACTCGATAGCATAGTAAGTTGCAATAAGACTCTAGGAGAATTGAAAGTTCACCGTGATCGGGCTCGTGACGCTGCTCGCGGTGAGTTGCAATAAGACTCTAGGAGAATTGAAAGGTAGTGGTTGTACTTGTAAAGGTTGTACGTTAGTGTCAGTTGCAATAAGACTCTAGGAGAATTGAAAGCACCATTTCGGCCACCTCCATATCGGGTTCTTCACTGTTGCAATAAGACTCTAGGAGAATTGAAAGCGCCTGGGAGAAGTTCAATTGGAAGGTCGTGAAGCGGGTTGCAATAAGACTCTAGGAGAATTGAAAGGGAAGTACAGCTTCCCGTCCCGCTCTATGAATGCATTGTTGCAATAAGACTCTAGGAGAATTGAAAGCATCGAGGTGCTCAAGAAGTTCATCAGGGCATAAGGAGGTTGCAATAAGACTCTAGGAGAATTGAAAGCGGTCGTAGCTCACCGCGAAGGGGACCGGTGAGCGGAGGTTGCAATAAGACTCTAGGAGAATTGAAAGGACGATGAGTGGGACACGAGCATGTATTACCGCAATTGTTGCAATAAGACTCTAGGAGAATTGAAAGTGAAGAAGGCCAGAAGCGGAACCTCGGCAAGGGCCTGGTTGCAATAAGACTCTAGGAGAATTGAAAGCAAGGCCCTGGGGGCGAAGGAATGAGGGCTTTTGATGTTGCAATAAGACTCTAGGAGAATTGAAAGAGGCTGAAGTCGGGGAACTGGAGCGGGCTGAAACCCGTTGCAATAAGACTCTAGGAGAATTGAAAGGGAGCTTCTATCGAACCCCTATCAGGACATGAAACAGGTTGCAATAAGACTCTAGGAGAATTGAAAGCCTGATGGTCTCAACGTCCTCATCGTTGCCGACGTCCGTTGCAATAAGACTCTAGGAGAATTGAAAGCAATTATGGTGCCAACAACCCTCGCCATCCCCATCACGTTGCAATAAGACTCTAGGAGAATTGAAAGCCGGGGCAGTAATGGTGGGTGTGGTGACGACCGCCGGTTGCAATAAGACTCTAGGAGAATTGAAAGGAAATTCGGCAAAAACGATATTCAGATTATCAGCCGGGTTGCAATAAGACTCTAGGAGAATTGAAAGCTGTTCCGAGTTCACGCGGATAGTCATCCTCGAACTCGTTGCAATAAGACTCTAGGAGAATTGAAAGCGGTCGTAGCTCACCGCGAAGGGGACCGGCGAGCGGGTTGCAATAAGACTCTAGGAGAATTGAAAGACTCCTCGACCTCTTTTCTGTCTATCTCCCTGATCATGTTGCAATAAGACTCTAGGAGAATTGAAACCTTCCGGTGAAGCTCTTCATTGCGGTCATCTTTGATCGTTGCAATAAGACTCTAGGAGAATTGAAACTAAGCATCACTTCTTCGTCGGGGACTATCTCATATAGTTGCAATAAGACTCTAGGAGAATTGAAACGTAGATCTCGTCCGGCACGTAATCTACGGCATAACGGGTTGCAATAAGACTCTAGGAGAATTGAAACCTGACTTTAGCCAGCTCTTGTTGGAGGGTGGAAATTAAGGTTGCAATAAGACTCTAGGAGAATTGAAACAAGACCGGCATGCTTGGCCAACTACACCACCCGGCTATGGTTGCAATAAGACTCTAGGAGAATTGAAAGTCTTTAAATGAACCTATATACCCCTCTATTCTCAAAAGTTGCAATAAGACTCTAGGAGAATTGAAAGAAGAGACCATGCAAGAAGAGCCTTGGTGGGCAAAGTACGTTGCAATAAGACTCTAGGAGAATTGAAAGCACCGACTTTTGGGACGTAAAAGATAAATTCGCCCAGGTGTTGCAATAAGACTCTAGGAGAATTGAAAGAAAGATGAACTCGCTAAGGAACTGCAACTGACCCTGAGTTGCAATAAGACTCTAGGAGAATTGAAACGGGGTCGCAGTAAGACTTCCTAGAGTTGGGTGGATCTTGAGGGGGTGTGGGGGACGGGACGTCCCCCCAGATAATAAGACTCTAGGAGAATTGAAAATAGAGGATTAGAAGCTACTCCCTCTGCGCAAGCTCCATCTCAAAGACTCTGTCGAAAACCGCCTTGTGGTTTCCGAAGGCCTCAAACATTCTGCCGGAGTAGTTCTCGGAGGCGGTTTCGAGAAACAGCCGCAGGTTTCTGCTTATCTCGTCGCTCATGGGGACGTGGAGAGGTGAGGGTTCGTAGTAGTCGAGGCCCTTCATGAGGGCCGTTGAGAAGTACCAGAGCGTTTTTCTGACCTTTCTGCCCTTTATTGTGGAGAAACTTGCCTCCATGCAGTTGAACGCCGCGTGAAGGAGGACTATCATGTCGATCTCGACGCCGCGCTCCAGCAGCCTCTTCCTGCCGGCGTCCTTTCTGAGGTCCGTTATCCTGTAGCCGCTTCTCGTCTGCTCATCGTAGGGCACCTCAATGCCGTAGATGCCCTCCACCCGGGGGTCATAGACAAGAACCTCGGTTCCGCCGACGATGTAGAGCTTTCCGTCGCGAACCTCAACGACGGTGTTCTCCGTGCTGAGGACCGGCAGACCTTTGGCCATCGCAAGAACCGAGATGGTGCTCTTCCCCGTGTGTGGGTATCCAACGAAGAGCACCGCCTTCCCGTTGGAGGCCATGACACCCACGGAGTCAGTTATGAACATCCTGCCGGCCCTGGCCGCGGCCCTCGCGGACGCCTGGAGTATGAAGAAGATAGGCGCCTCGTTTCCGTAGGCGGACGGGACGCGTGATTCTATCTTGTACTCGTCGCGCCCCATGTGATCATAGACCGCACTGAAGACCCTGAACTCGTCGCCCTTAAAGCGCTCTACTACGACGTGAGGCTCTCCTGAACTCTCCCCGACATCCGGAAGATAGCGCCGCGCAAAAACTCCATTGAAAGCCCTCTCAAAGCCATCGTCAAGTTCCCCGCTGAAATGAACGTTCACACCGCCGATTCTCATGCCCATTGGCTCCCCCGGTATGGGCTGGATGGGGGGATTTATAACTTTTCCGTGAAACTCTCGGAGAAGTTAATTAGCCCCACTCCGTTGAAGTAGGCGGTGTTCCCCCGTGGAAATTTAGTTCCCATCAAATCGTTTAGGGCTATAGGCACTTGAGTTTTTGGCTGATTGACCTATGAACTTCCAGTAGGAGGTTTTGATCATAAAATCCGAGGATTTACCTGATGATCAGAGGGCACTACCTGAAAAACACCCGCAGAGAAGTGAAGTAATCAGCTTTACGACCTGATAACATTCGCAGTACTGGCACACTTATACTTCGGAGGAGTTTACAAGCATGCTTACAGGGTGTTAGTTGAAGAAATGAAACTGTTCCCAAAATCAGGTACAACAAACTAACAGAACGCTTGAACCGGTACGAAAAATTCCTGCTGCTGGCACAAGGGAATTATTCAGAAAACACGCTAAGGAATACGTTAGGATACTGGACTCGAAACCCATTCGTTTGGTGTTGCTTACACGCTGGTGAAGCGGGAGGATCAGGTTAATAATTTGGGGGAGGGGAAGTTTTACGAGTACTTGTCTGGTTTCCGGAGAAGGACTGAGACTTTGTTTTCGAAGTTTTTTGAGTTTCTTTTGAGGCCGAGCAGGAGTGTTAGTTTGGAGGGTTTTGAGTATTGGGATTTTGGGGACAATCCTGACTGTGAACCGGTGGATTACACAACTTCATAAGTGGTCTGGAACTAGGGGTATCCTGACAGTATCTACTGAGCTAGGGCAAACCTTAAAAAATTTTCAGACATAATTCAACACACTAACTATAAAGTATTGCGAAGAAATCTTGGAGGTGGTATGATGTCGACTTTTGCCTTGTGGTGGTTTAAGTGGGATGGCTCGAATTACGAGTCAAGAATGAAGGTTGGAAGTAGAGAAGCAACAGTGCAGGACTTTAAAAACAGAGGTTTCGATTATTTGATAGCTTTGGATGGTGAGGGTGGGGCATCAAACTACAGTGGTCCCGGTTATGACAACGGGTATAAGGATGGTCAAGAACTTGCCATGTGGCTCACTTTTAAACTTCAGAGAATTCAGTACTATGTCACAATTCCCTTCTACAAACTCAATTCAGCGAGTGTTCCAAGAGGCGATCCTCAAGGACAATTTAATGATTCTTACTGGCATGGTTGGATTGATGGGGTTTTAAGCGTTGCAGACTCAAACAGAAGGGGATTCTACTGGAGCTTAGAAGCTGCAGGCCAATTTACACATGGATATGATTCTGGAAAGACAGTGGACAAAGAGTTCATTGAGGATCTTTCTAACTATGTACGAGTGAATCACAGTTTAAGGCTTATTTGGATACCAGCGTTTAGAGACAGAACCATAGATGATCTAGACAACTATACAGACATCAAGGGATATCGTGGGTACTTCAACTATGTTTTCTGCCAACCAAACTATTATCAGAATTCTCTTATGCGTGATGGAAATCCTTACTCTTACGAAGAACTTAAAAGAAGAGTGGACTGGATCTATGAGGGGCAAGTTTATATGGAGATAGAGGTGGATAAGGCAATTTTGGGCATCTCAGAAAACTGTAGGTGTGGGGTAGGAGAGTGCTGTAAAGAGTATGCTTCTCATTATATTAACGCACAAGAAGATGTTTTGGGCGGCAAGTTTTATCATAGGGCTTACTACTTCAGCACTGACTTAAGAGTTATTGATGAAATGGAAGAGTACTGCCAGAACAACTTGGGGGAGCGTTATGTTTAAGCGTGTTTTCCTCGTTTTTTTAATCTTCTCTTCTCTGACGGGCTTTGCTTCAGCTGGCATTGTTTATCAGGCCGGATTGGGAGATGGATTTTCTGCATATACTGAAGTTTACAGTGACGGAGAAAACGCATTCTTACTTGTCACGTATACTCCAACCCAGTGGCCTGCACATTTGGGGCCTGTTTGTGAGGGCTTCTGGAACTACACTCTCGAAGAAAAACCGTTTCACTGCTATCTTAGCCCAGTCGTATGGTACTATTTTCCTTTTTATTTTGATGGGGATAATCTGTACTTTGTTAATCCTTTCTTGGATGACTTTTCCTCCAAATCCTCAGAGATTTCATCCCATCCCCTGTTCTATCGTCAAGATAGTGCATGGACCATGGTCTTTTTTGGACAGAAAGAGCCATTCCCTTCTCTTGTGTGGCGCTTTGATAGAAATTGCATTGATTATTTAGGAGTAGGGAATTACACGAGAGAGCAGAGAAGCCCAACAACTAAACCCGTTGAAGGAGTGTTAGAAAATGGTACTGTGCTCTTCTCCAACGGTTCACAAACGTATGTGATTCCCATTGAAGAACTGGAACCCTATTTTGACGCCAACTTCATGGTAAAACACCTTGAAGGTGTATTCCTTAAGGAGGGAATTCTCCTCTATCCTGCAGTCTATCAAGGCATTTGGAACATTACACCGGGACAGCATGATTACAGTAGGGTAGTTCTCTTCGGAAAAGAGGAAAGCGAAACCAAACTCCTGAACACATCAAGTCTGAAGCCGTTCCCCGTATTCTTCTATGATGGAAAGAGCCTGAAAGTTTTCCGCATCTTCAGAATTGTTGAGAATGGAAAATTAGAGGTTTTTGTGGAGAAGAACTTCTTTACTCATTGGCCCAAATGCATTTACAGGAACGTGACGATCACCATGACAAAAACAGTCGCGATAACAATGACTAAAACTGTAACGGAGACAAAGGAGCATACTAAAACCGTGACCGAAACAAAAAGAGAGGAAGGAATTTGCGGGCCGGCTTTTATTGTATTGCTATCTTTGATGATTTTAGCTCTCAGGGGAAGTAAGTAGATTCCTAATAAACGATACTGTGCAGGATAACTGGGACATCACCTTCTGGAATCATCCGGTGATATTGCCTTGGGATCGCCAAGTGTGGAGTGCACCCTAATAAAATTATACCGGAAGGCGAACAGGAAGATAAACCTGTGAACCCTCCTCCAGTGTTTACTCCTAAAAATTATTCCAGAAACGATTGGTCCGCTCCTTAACAGGACATTATTAACCGCCTCAAGAACAAGTTGGAAATTTAACAAAAGTATGAAAAAGGGGATTCACTCGAGGGCCGCGAGGAGCTTCTCCATGAACATCTTCTCGGGGTAGGCACCCTCGAACTGAACCTTGTCCTCGCCATCAACAATGATGACGATCTTCGGCACGGCCATGACGCTGTACTTGTCGGCCCACTCGGGGTACTCGATGGCCTCGACCATGTCGCCGAGTATCCTGCCCTTGCCGGCGTTGGTGTTCTCGATGGCGAACTTGTGGGCCATCCTGACGGCGAGTGGGCAGTACGGGCAGGTCGGGGTGACGAAGACGAGTATCCTGACGTCCCTGTCAACGTTGGCGAGGTCCTGCTTGCTCTCCGGCATCAGGTCGGTGGTCGCGTTGCTGACATCGACGATGCTCTCAAGGAAAGCACCGAACTCGTGGCCGGCCGGAAGGCCGAAGAACCTGACGCCCATGTCCTTGCCGTCCTGGGTGAGAGTGATGGCCGGGGCGCGGTCGATCCTGTACTGCTCGGCGAGCTTCCTGCCCTCCTCGCTGTCGAAGTCATGGAACTCGTAGGTGAGCTTGTCGCTGAGCTCGCTGAGCTCCTGAACCAGCCCCTTGAGCTGGTCGCAGTACTGGCAGTGCTCCTTGCCTATGAATCCAATAATCTTAACGGGGTTCGTCATCTTGGAGAAGAACTCCTCCCTGATGACCTTCTTGTCAGCGTCGCTAATCAGTCCCATCTCCAACACCTCCCTAGCTAAAGGTTTATAACGTTTTGAGCACAATACCACGTGGAGTTTAATCTCCAGGTTTGCAACCTAAGGTTGAATGTTCACTATATAAGCTTTGCGTCACAGATTTGGGTGGTGTGGGTCATGACTGAACCGGACATCTTTTACATCCTGGGGAACAAGGTGAGGCGCGATCTGCTCAGCCACCTCACCTGCACCGAATGTTACTTCAGCTTCCTGAGCAGCAAGGTTAGCGTTTCTTCGACGGCCGTTGCAAAGCACCTTAAAATCATGGAGCGCGAGGGGATATTGAAGTCCTACGAGAGGGAGGGCCCATTCATCGGCCCGGCCAGGAAATACTACGACATAGCCATATCAAAGACGTACGTTGCTACCGTTACGCCAAACCTGTTCTGGTACCGCGGGCTCGACCTGGGGGGAGAATCCCTGGAGAAAGCCAGCATAGACCTGTCCAGTATTCCTATGGAGCACGACTCGCTCCTGGGCATGGTTCACTCATTCCATGAGCTGACTTCGGAGCTTGAAAAGGTTCTCAAGGCCCTTCAGGCAGTTGAAAGCAGGCGCGAGGTGCTCATGAGGCAGATAAAGGAGCGCTACCTCAGGGAGATCGGCGATATGACCCAGCTCGCGATACTGCACTACATCCTCCTCGTCGGAGAGGCCACCGTTGACGAGCTCAGCGACAGACTTAACCTCAAGGAGAGGGAGGTTTTGGTCAAGGCCCAAGAGCTGGACAGGTTCGTACCGTTAATAATAAAAGACGGCACCATTAAAATTGACGAAGAAAGACTCAAACAAAAACTTGGCGGTGAAAGCGATGCCAGAGAAGATTAAAGTCATTGTGAACGAGGACCGGTGCTACCTCTGCGGGGGCTGCGCCGGTGTCTGCCCCACCCTTGCAATTGAGGTCCACTCCAGCGGCTGGGAGTTCCTCCAGGACAAGTGCATAAGCTGCAGGATATGCATCAGCGCCTGCCCCGTTGGAGCGCTCAGCGCCGAACCCCTGGAGGTGAGCGAATGAAGGAGATGAAATACGACGTCGTCGTTGTCGGCGCCGGAATCGCCGGGCCGATAGTGGCGAGGAACGTTGCCAAATCAGGTTATTCGGTTCTGCTCATCGATAAGAAGCCCGCCATCGGCACGCCCAAACAGTGCGCCGAGGGCATAAGCATAAAGGTCTTTGAGAAGTACGACATTCCCTACGACAAGCGCTTCATAAACCGCGAGATCTACGGCGCCAAGCTCTACTCACCCAGCGGATACGAGCTTGAGCTCCGCTATAAAGAGGCCAGCGGCGTTATCCTCGAGAGGAAGGTCTTCGACAAGATGCTGGCCTACTACGCGGCAAAGGCCGGCGCCGACGTCCTCGCCAGAACCGAGGCGCTGGACGTCATCAGGAAGGACGGGAGGATAGCCGGCATCAAGGCCAAGCACGAGGATGAGACGGTTGAAATTCATGCCGATGTCATAGTCGCAGCGGACGGTGTGGAGAGCACGATCGCGAGGAAGGCGGGCATAAACACCTACGCTCCCCCGCACGAGTTCGATTCCAGCTACGAGTACGAAATGCTCATCGAGGGCTACGACCCGGACCTGATACACCTCTGGTTCGGCAACGAGGTTGCCCCGAGGGGCTACGTCTGGGTCTTCCCGAAGGACGAGGACAGGGCCAACGTCGGAATAGGCATCAACTCAGACAACCCGCAGACGGCCAAGTACTACCTCGACAAGTGGCTGAAGGAGAACAATATCCCTGCCAAGAAAATCCTTGAGGTGAACGTCGGCGTTGTCCCGGTCGGCGGCTTTGTCAAGGAACTCGTCAAGGACAACATTCTCGTGGTCGGCGATGCTGCCAGGCAGGTAAACCCGATGCACGGCGGGGGAATGGCCGAGGCTATGGAGGCCGGAACGATAGCGAGCAAGTGGATAGTCAAGGCCCTCGAAGAGGAGGACCTCGCGCTGCTCAGGAACTACACGACCGAATGGTGGGAAACCGACGGAGAGAGGCTTCAGAAGGTTCTCAAGGTCAGGAAGGTCACGGAGAAGCTCAGCGACGAGGACCTGGACCTCTTCATCCAGATACTCAGCGGTGCCGACGCAGAAAAGATAGCGGGCGGAGACTACGGAGAGGTCATCAAGGCGCTCCTCAAGCACCCGAAGGTCATCCTCAGCCCGAGGAGAATAAAGCTCCTCAGGGAGCTTCTCTGAGCCTGAACCCCTTTCCCTTCTTCCTTGAAAACACCACTATCTCTCTTGCCCTCCCGACGCTCAGGCTTCCCCAGGGGGAGTGTAGGTCTTTGGAGTTCTCGATGAGGTAGTAAAGCTCCACGTCGCCGGAAACCGTTTTTATGAAGGCCAAAACGTCTGGGAGCTCGGCTATCTCCTCGCAGGTTCCGTCAGAGCACTCCAATGGCTCTCCGTCGAGTCCCTCGCCGAGCTCAAGGGCGAGAAGCCGGGCAGTTTCATCGATCGAAGCTGGGTATAGCGTGTAGAGCCTCCTGACGGCCTTCAAGAGAACGGGAAAGCGTCTGCCTCCCTTGTCTATCCCGTAGCCGATGCTCCTCAGCGGATCCCTGACCGGCCTCCCGTGGAGGGCGTTTCTGAGCTGGACGACGCGGTTGGCCCAGACCATCGTCGGTTTCGGCTCGCTGAGGAGGGAGAAGCGCCTGTCGAGGGAAAAGCCCCTCTCAGGATTCAGCTCCCTGAGAGGAGAAAGCCAGAGGTCAAGTTCTGGTTCGCTGACCAAGAGATGGCCGGCTTTGAGGACGTCGAGCCCCTCAAGGAACAGCCGGTAGGAGCCCTCGATGACATCATCCCGTCCAAGGGGGAAAGCGTAGAGGCTCGCGTCAGCCAAACCGAGGACGAACGTTGACTGAACCTCAAGAAGGCTCGCAAGGGTTACTTCATTCAGCCTAACCTCGTCCCTCAACCTTTCGAGGAACTCGCGGGCATTGTCGAGCAGAACCTTGGCGGTCCTTTCCCACTCGTCCATGGTAAGAACTCCGCAAAAGGGAAGATAAGGCTATCGCTTCCAATCCCTGCAGTTCATGTCCACGCATATCTCGTACTCGCGGCCCTTCTCGCGTATCTTGACCACCGGCGCGCCGCCGCAGCAGGTTTTGTTGGTTGGAATTATCTCACCGCGCTGGAGGAGTGGGTAGGTGACGTTGCACTTTGGCCAGTTGGAGCAGCCGACGAAGCGCTTGCCCGTCTTCCGGTTGTACCTCACCACGAGATCGCCGCCGCACTTGGGGCACTTGCCTACCACGAGGGGCTCTTTCCTCCTCTCTCCTTTGTCAACGGCCTTTTTAACCGCCTTCTCCTCTTCCTCGCTGAGCTCCTTTACCGTGCCGGCTTTTCTGGCGGCTGTTTTTGAGGTAGTCGCCCCGGTTCCAGTAGTCTCCATGAGCATCTTTCCGATGTCGAGTTCCCTCTCCTTGAAAACCTGGAGGATTTTGATGAGCTGGTTCTTGCTCTCCTCGATGACGCCCTCCCTATCGGCCTTCCCTGCCATAATCTCCTCCATCTTCTCCTCGAAGGCCTTCGTCAGCTCGACGCTCACTATGTCAGGCACGTTCTTCTCCAGGGCCTCAACGACGCGCATGCCGAGCGGGGTGACCTTTATCTTCCGCTTGCCCTCAATGTAACCGCGGCTGTAGAGGGTCTCCAGAATCTGGGCGCGGGTGGCCTTGGTTCCTATGCCGAGGTCCTCCATCCTCTTGATAACCGCCGCGGGGGAATAGCGCGCGGGGGGCTTCGTCTTCTTCTTCTCGCGCTTAATCTGGATGACCTTGACCGGCTCGCCCTCCTTAAACGCGGGGAGGATCACCTCGTCGAACTTGACATATCTGCCGTAGACCTTCAGCCAGCCCTCCTTCACGGTCCTCGCTCCACCCAGGATGAAGCGGTGGGAGTTGGAGTTTAGGATCACTTTCATTATCTCCCTGACGGCCGGCTCCATGAAGAGGGCCAAGAAGCGCCTGACCACGAGGTCGTAGATGTTCTGCTCATCCTTCGTGAGGTCACCCGGCTTCGGAAGCTCCCCAGTTGGATAGATTGCTGGGTGGGCGGGGTCGTCCTTCTTGCCCTCGACGGGCTTGAGCCGCTCCTTACCCAGGAGCTCGTGGGCGAAGGGCTTGTACTCAGGCAGCTTGGCGAGGTTCTGGAGAATGGAGCGGAAGTTGAGGTTCTTGGGGAGCTTCTGCGAGGAGGTGCGGGGGTACGACTGTAAACCCTTCTCGTACAGCTTCTGCGCAATCTCCAGGGTCTTCTTCGGGGAGTAGCCGAAGGCGGAGTAGGCCTCCCTCTGCAGGGTTCCAAGGTCGAAGGGTACCGGCGGATTCCTCTTCTGCTGCTTGACCTCGACCCTCTCGACGAAGGCCGGGCCCTTTTTCGCCTCCTCGACGATGCGCTTCGCCTCGTTTTCATCGAGTATGCGCTCCTTCTCATAGACGGCGGTGTATTGCTCCCCGTTCTTCTCGAGGAGCATCTTGATTACCCAGTACGGTGTGGGCTTGAAGTTCTGAATCTCCTTCTCCCTGTCAACCAGAAACTTAAGCGTCGGACCCTGGACGCGGCCGGTGGAGAGAACCTGCCACTTGCCGCTGGCGCGCTTTATGGCCGATGTGAGGGCGCGGGAGAGGTTTACACCCCAGTACCAGTCGAGGACGTGGCGCGCTATTCCAGCATCGGCCATTCCGAAGTTTATCGTCGGTTCGAGGTTGTACCATGCTTTGAGGAGGTCCTTTTTGGTGAGGGCGGAGAACTTCATTCTCTTCGCCCTGGCGGGGTCAACGCCGCAGGCGTACTTGAGGGCCGTGTAGCCGATAACCTCACCCTCCGTGTCGTAGTCGCAGGCCACCACGAACTCATCCGCCTGTTTGGCAACCGCGGCCAGGGCTTTGATGTAGTCCTTCGCGTAGCTCTTGCCCTTTTCAGCGACATAGACAGGTACCCACCCGATGTCGAAGATGGGGTAACCGTAGGTCTTCACCTTGGGGGCGAGGGAGAAGAGGTGGCCGACTGCTGGAGCGACGATTATCCTCTTTCCGTCGCGGGTGAACTCGTAATAACCTACCTTACCTATCGTTTTTCTCACGGGTTTGCCTTCCGCCAGCGCATAGGCGATTTTACGAGCAACGTTGGGCTTCTCGGCTATGATGAGCGTGACCATGACGACACCTTGAGGTGATAGGCAGGTGGATTATAAAAATCCTGCGGAGCAAGCTTTTGGAAAAAGCTTGCTACGAACTTTGGGTGAAGCTTTCCCAAAAGCTTCCAGCGAAAAGCTTAATAAGGAACCCCCCGATGCACCTACCGCGGGCGGGGCCGTAGGGTAGCCTGGTCCATCCTGCGGGCTTTGGGAGCCCGTGACCCGGGTTCGAATCCCGGCGGCCCCACCAGTGCAAACTTCGCCTGCGCGACGTTGAAGCGGAGCTTCAACGCACGGGACGACAGTCCCGTTGAGTTTGATCAAGGTTTGTGATTCTCTCTGTAAGTTCAATTTTGAAGGAGTGTTTGTGTTCTAACGGCTCTTTTGGATTGGGAATTCATCTTTAAACTCTCTTGAAGTTAGGTTTACCTCTAGAAAGCGCTCCGGAGGAGCGCGAGAAAAAGTAAACCTCAAAAAGCAAATACTAGATAGATGCTGAATTCCAAGCTTTAAAGGACCATCTATAATGCAAACACTTGTAATGAAACCCTTTCCAAAAAGAATCACGAACTTTTGGTGAAGCTTTTCTTAAAAGCTTCAACGCTGGCGGAAAATGGCATGCAATTTTAAAAAAGCTTGTTTTCTAAGTGGTTTGCTCTTTAATTGGGAGTTCTACGGTGTTTCACTCCCCACAAGGCGTCCAAAGACGCCAGAATAAGAATGAAACCTGTTCAACAGCCTGTTTTAAAGTCAAACCCTATTCACGAGCAAATTTTAAAATGCACGCTCGGATTCCCGCCAAGTTGGAAGAAAAGGTCTAGGATATATGGTGTAGCCATTTCGGGGTTTGAGAGTACAGAGCAAGCTTTAACAAAGCTTGACCAAAAGTCTGTGATTCCCTTTAAGGCTCCTTTGCAGAAGGGATTTCAAGTCCAAACTTGGCCTTTAGAAGGTTGAGTCATCGAAAATAAAGCTTTTTCACGCGGGTTTCACTTGAACCGCGCTCCGAAGGAGCGCCAAAAACGCTTGAACCCTCCTGAAACACCTCCTTGGAATGAATCAATTCTGCCCAAAAAGCAGTCCTCAGAGAAATCCACTCAAAGCACGCTTTTTTCAAAAGGAATCACGGACCTTGATCAAACTTCGCGAAGGCGAAGTTTGTAGAATGGAGCCCCGGGCGGGGTTTGAACCCGCGGCCTGCCGCTTACCAAGCGGCCGCTCCACCAGGCTGAGCCACCGGGGCGTCGATGATACGATGCAGCAGAGGCTTTATAAATTTTTCCCTTCCCCCAGTTTGTCCACCAATCCCTCAAGGACCTCCTTGAAGTTGGCCGCATCTATCCATTTAATGCCCATCTTCTGCGCCCAGGTGAGTATGCCGACGTCGGCAGAGACTATCGTGGCGTCGAGCTCCTTTGCGAGAAGAATCAGCTCAAAGTCCTCCTTGCTGTCCACGATACCCTCACGGAGGGCTTTGCGGTAGTTTCTGCGGAGTTTCTGAATTATCCTGTCCACGTTATCGGTCTCGATGACCCCCTCCCGTACCGCCCTCTCGGCGACGCGGAGTCCCTTGTCGATCCTGCGCCGGATGTCGTCTATCAGCTCGTAGACGACGAAGGCAGGGATTTTGATGTCGTGAACGTTCGGGGGCTTTTTGATTATGTACAGCTCGACCTCGGGAAGGAGCTCCTCCTCATCGACGAAATGCATAACCTCCCTGTAGATGCCCGGGGGCATGTAGAACTCTATTTTACCGAAGAGCTTCTCGGCATAGTCCAGAAAAGCCCGCATCGCCTCGGTTGGACTGTCGCCGAACTTTCCCCGTATCTCGGGGTTGACGAAGATGCTCGTGTCGAGGACAAACCGCATTGCCACGCTACCACCACAAGCTTATTTAAGCGCGGAAGTTTAAAACGGTTAGGTGAAAGCATGAAGGTCGGAGTCGTTTTTGGAGTCAGCGAGCTTGCGAACCCGAAGGCCTTTGAGAAGAAAGCCTCGGAGTTCATAACAGGCCTCGCAAAGGAGTTTGAGGTTGTTGGAGGGTTCTTCATCTCGACGAAGAGGGATTTCAAGGAGGCCAAGGAGGAGGTCAACTTCAACGAGGTTGATGCCATAGTCCTCTACCCGCTGACCGGTGGCACCGAAGGCCCGCTGAAGGAGTTTACGGTTTACAGGAGGCCCACCGTGATTTACGGTGACCCATTCAACAACTCACTAGCAGCCGGAATCGAGCTCAGGGAGTACTTCAGGGACAGGCTCGTACCGTCCACCCTGGTAAAGGACTTCAACGAGCTGAAGGCGGCGCTTCTGGGATACGAGGACATGAAGGACATTCTGGATAAGTTCCTCAAGATGCGCATCGGCATAATCGGCAGGGTCTCACCCTGGCTCATCAACGAGAAGTTCGAGCTTCCCTACACCAGCATCAGCCTCAAGAAGTTCTACGAGTACTACGAGGCCACCACCGAGGCGGAAGGCTGGAAGGTGGTGGAGGAAATCGTCGGGAAGGCCATCGAGATAAAGGAGCCCGGCAGGGAGGACCTGGTAAAGGCCGGAAGGATATACCTGGCGATAAAGAGAATACTGGAGGACTACAGGCTCGATGGATTTACCATCGGCTGCTTCGACCTGATAGGCAAGCTCAAGGCGACGCCCTGCCTGGCCCTGGCGATGTTCAACGCGGAGGGAATCCCTGCCGCCTGCGAGGGCGAGCTGAACGCGCTCATGGGCATGATGATAGCGAGGCGCTTCTTCGACAAGCCGGCGTTTATGGGCAACATCGCCGACTACGGGGAAAGCCACATAATCCTCGCCCACTGCACAGCACCGCTCATCGGAAAGTACATCATCAGGTCGCACTTTGAGAGCGGCATGGGCGTCGGCGTCGACGTCCAGCTGCCCAGAGGAACGGCCAGCCTCCTGAAGATACGCGGAAGGAAGGCCGTTGTTGCCGGCGTCGAGGTGGTCGGCCAGGAGCACAGCAACTTTAGATGCAGAACCCAGATGAAACTCCGCATAGAGGACGCAATGGACTTCATAGACGGCACCCTCGGAAACCATCACCTGCTGGTCTACGTGGACAGCGAGGAGCTGGCTGATCTGTTGAGTGAACTGGGCTTCGAGGTCATGCTCTACTGAGCTTTTTTCAATTTCCAAACTTTTCCAGAACAGACTATCAAAAGGAAATGTGAAAAGGGGGGCTAAGCGGCGCTCTTCTCGAACCTCGCCCCGTAGAACTTCAGGCCAAGCCACGCCACGACTCCTGCCCCTATGACGATGGGGTTCAGGGTCACACCGGCCAGGCCGAGGATACCGATTACCCCACGCATCCAGGACTTGAGCTTCGTGCTGTAGAAGCCGGTCAGCGCTATCGCCAGGAGGTACATGACGAAGAGCGTTGCCACCAGGTAGTAGAGCACCCGGATGATCATCGCCGGGGTCCACTCGGAGACCGTTATGAGGAACATCTCCGGGTGGGTGAAGTATATGTACGGCCCTATGTAGCCCGCGAGCGCGTACTTCACAGCGTTCATCGCGGTCTTCCAGAAGTCTCCGCCCGCGATTGCTGAGCCCGCGTAGCTCGCGAGAGCCACCGGCGGGGTGACGTCCGCAAGGATTCCGAAGTAGAACACGAAGAAGTGGGCCGCGAGCATGGCTATGAGGACGGTGTAGCCCGGAACCGGCTGGTTGTAGGGTGCGATGTTCCTGACCAGCATGTAGATTGCTGGAGCGGCGACGAGCGAGGTGATGATATAGTTGGCGGTCGTGGGGACGCCCATTCCGAGGATGAGGCTGAAGACCATCGTGAGCAGGAGTAGCAGCCAGAGGTTTCCGTGGGTAAGGCTGATGAGGCGGTAGCCGATGTTTGTAAGCTCACCGGTCATCGTGAGGACACCCTGTATGAGGCCCGCGCTGGCGGCCGCGAGCATGACGCTGACGCTGGTTTTGCCCGCGTCTATCATGGCCTCGTAGGTGGCGCGGTACATCATCTTGCCGCTGTCGAGTGCAGAGCGGTAGCCGACGAGGATTGAGAAGACTATTCCAAAGACACCGGTCATCAGAACTATCTGCTCCTTGCCCATTCCAAGGTATTTGGTCAGGGCTATGAACAGCAGGAAGAGGGAGGTTATGTAGAACTTCTCGTTGAATGCAACACCCTTCTTCATTACCCCAAGTGCGGCCAGCAGAAGGAACATGGCCAGGAGAACCATGGAAGTCTGCTTTCCAACGTCCTTGCTCAGGAACATCAGCAGCGTTGCCAGCAGTGCAACGGCGACGTAGAGCTTCTCGTTCCCGTATATTTCATCCCTCGATATCCATGCAACCCAGATGGCAACTCCGAGCGACGATATGGCGGCTATCTGGGGCGCTATTCCCCACACGAGGGCAACTGTGATGACGACTATCGGCAGGAGGATGTAGAGCTTGCGCAGGAAGTAGGCCATCGTCTTGAATGCCTCGGCGGCCATGCCCTTCAGACCGAGCCTCTTGGTTTCGAGGTCTATGAAGAGGTAGACTCCGCCGTAGTAGACCAGGGCCGGCAGAACCGCCGCGATGATGATTTTGTTATATGGTAAATTGAGGAACTCGGCCATGATGAAGGCTGCCGCACCCATTATCGGCGGCATCAGCTGGCCGCCGGTTGATGCGACCGGCTCGACGGCTCCAGCTATTTCCGGCGGGTAGCCGGCCTTCTTCATGAGGGGAATCGTGAAGGTTCCCGTGGTGAGGACGTTGGCAACGCTTGAACCGCTGACCGTTCCCATGAGGGCGCTCGAGATGACCGCAGACTTTGCCGGGCCGCCGGGCCGCTTTCCAAAAAGGCTTATCATGAACTCGGTGATGTAGTCGCTGACGCCTATCCTCAGCAGGAAGGCACCGAAGAATATGAAGGCAAACACGTATATCGTCATGACGAAGAACGGGATTCCGAAGATTCCCTCGTCGAAGTAGAGCTGCTGGACGAAGCGGGTCCAGTCGTAGTTGATGGCGTAGATTCCGTAGAGCAGGAAAAGGACGACTATCATGGGCAGAACCCAACCGAGGACGCGCCTCGTTGCCTCGATGACCATTATTATGGCCAGCAGGCCAAAGATCACATCGGTCTGGTTCAGGGACGACGTCAGTATGTAGCGCTCATAGACCGCAAACAGGTAGAGCATTGAAACCACTCCGGCAGCTCCCATGATGTAGTCGTAGGAGAAAACCTTCCGGAAGTACGTCTCCCTCTTGCGTATCGGGTAGAGGAGGAAGGTTATCACCATGAGCATTGCCATGACGAAGGCCTCGCCCTGCTTGGGCTGGAAGGTTATCCTCAGGAATTCGAGCTCCACACCGAGGCGCTGGAAGAGGTCGTAGAGCGTGTAGTTGAAGTTGAAGATGAACAGAATCTCGTACAGGCCGATGAGCACCGCCGCCACCTTAACCACGAGTTCCAGCCTCGGGGGCAGGGTCCTCGTCCTCTCTATCACGACCTCCTCCATCTCAACAACATCTATACTGGGTTCTTCTGCCACTTTACCACCTCCCAATGAGTTTCATTATGAGCGGAACACGCTTGATGCGGAAATCCACAACGATCTGCCTCCCGCCGTCGGAGTTCACGATGACGGGGGAGCCGTCCACGGTGATGTTCGCGTGGTTTATCGGGATGAACCAGTAGCGGAATTCCTTCCCGAGGTAATCGCGGGTCTTCTTGACGTAAAAACCGTCCGTCAGGTTCTGGATGTCCTCGGGAAGGCCCGCCCCGAAGTCCTTCCACTTCATCTCGACGGCGTAAAAACCGCTGTCGTTGGCAACGAGCACCTCCACCACAGGACTCCGCTCAACGCTGTGGATGTAGGATATCTCGATCGCAGAACCAAGGGGATAAACGTAAGATTCACCATCAACAGTTATCTCAACCGCTTTAACCGGAAGAAAGGGCAGAAGGAATACAAGGATGACTGCAAAAAAAGAAAGAGTTTTCCGGCTCAAAGAGACCCTCCTCACGGCTTTAATTCGCTGGAGACAGTCTTGCCCTTCTCCTCGTAGTACTTGACGGCTCCAGGGTGGAGCGGGATGCTCATACCGTCGAGGGCGGTGTCGAAGCTAATGTACTGCGCCTTGGCGTGAACCTGCCTGAGCTCGTCAACGTGGAGGAAGAGGAGCCTGGTCATGGCGTACACAACGTCATCCGGAACGTCGGCACTGACCACGAGAATGGCCTTGACAGCCAGGGTTGAGGTGTCCTCTGTCATGCCCTTGTAGGTGTCCTTCGGAAGGGTCTGGCTGACGTAGAATATGTATCCCTTGTCCTTGAGCTTCTTGAGGATATCCTCGCCAATCGGAAGGACCCTAACCGGAGTCTGAACGGCTATCTGGTCGATGGCAGGGGTCGGGGCACCTGAGACTATAACCGCGGCATCGATCTGGCCGAGCTTGAGCTGCTGGGCGGCCTCGCTGAACTTGAGGTAAACCTTGTCAACGTCGTTCCAGACGCCGGCGGCCTCGAGTATCTGCCGGGCCGCAACGGCGGTACCGCTTCCGGCCGCGCCAACTGCAACCTTCTTGCCCTTGAGATCCTCGAGGGTCTTTATGTCACTATCGGCCTTAACAACGAACTGGATGGTCTCGGGATAGAGGGCAGCGACACCGCGGATCTTGGTGACGGCCTTGCCCTGGAACGCCTCGAGGGTAGTGCCGTGGAAAGCGTAGTAGGCGACATCGTTCTGCATTATAGCAGCCTGGGCCCTTCCCTCACCGATGGCCTGGGCGTTGGAAACGCTGGCACCACTGGTGACGGCCCTGGCCTCAATCTTTATTCCGGTTTCGTCTTTGCTGTACTGGTTAAGGATGTTGGCGTAGGCAGAGCCGAGCGGGTAATAGACGCCGCTGGTTCCTCCGGTGTATATTTCCACCGAGTAACTCTCGGTCGGGCCGGTGGCGGAGCTGGTTTCCCCTCCGGAGCTTATACAGCCTGCCATAACGACCGCAAAAAGTAAAACCGCAACCAATCCAATTGAGACAAACTTTCTCATAGTCTTGCACACCTCCAAACTATAATGCGCGTTTATGGCCTAACGGCCATATTAGGATATTGAAGTACATTTTATGTTATATAGTTTGCGTTACATTTTCGTAAATCTTTCATTGGATGCCAACATGAAACGTAAGAACCTCGATATGGGCTATACAAAGGTAGAATTTCGAACCCGGGCAAAGCCTTTTAATCAGAAGGGGAATCACCCGTGGGGGTTGTAAAATGAAAGTTATAATGACAACCAAGATCGACCTGGCCTCTATGAACATAATGAGAAAGCTCATCGAGAACTTCGGATTCAGAGAGACAGAGGGGGAGTTCGACGGCAATCCCATCTATTCAAAGGATGACGCCCTTATCCTCACGACGAACGATGAGATGATATACTACGACGGACCCGATGGGGCCATAAACGAGCAGCTGGGGATTACCCCTGAGATCATAATATTCGCCTCGCGCCACTCCAGCAAGCAGAAGCTTCCCGCTCTTACCACCCACGTCACCGGCAACTGGGGGAACGCGATGTATGGAGGGAAAGACGAGAGCCTCGCCGTCGCACAGCCCGCGGCCATGAAGCTTGCCCTCATGAAAATGGACGAGCTCAACGACCTCGGCTGGACCGTCTGCTACGAGGCAACGCACCACGGCCCCAGCGAGCTCGACGTGCCGAGCCTGTTTATTGAGATAGGCTCGAGTGAGGAGGAGTGGGTCAACGACAGGGCGGGAGAGATAATAGCAGAGACGATAATTCACGTGCTCGAAAACTATAAGACCGCCAAGTTCCCGGTCGCAATAGGCATAGGTGGCGGGCACTACGCTCCAAAGCAGACCAAGAGGGCACTTGAGACCGACATAGCGTTCAGCCACATAGTCCCGAAGTACGCACACCCCGTTAAAGAGGAGCTTCTCCTCAGGGCCATTGAGAGGACACAGGGAGGAGTCGATGCCATTTACGTTGACTGGAAGGGCAGCAGGGGAGAAACCAGGCAGCTGGCTAGGAGCCTGGCCGAGGAACTGGGCTTGGAGTTCATACGTGACTGAACAATCGAAATCTTTAAAGATGTTGAGCGGGATTTAAAAATCAACACTCGTCACTTAGCTAAATTTATATACTACCTGCGTACAAAGTGGAACAGATGTTAAATTGCCCGGAGGGTGAAAAGATGCTGAAGCTGATTGAAGATGCCATTGAAAGAACCTCCGCCGGCCTCAACAAGGTGCCGGAGGCCCAGACCCCCCAGACTGACATCGATGAGGAACTCAAGAGGATTCTTGAGCAGATTCAGGCTAAGATTAATGTCGTTGGTGTCGGCGGTGCCGGCTGTAACACCATTAACAGGATGATGCAGGTTGGTATTGAGGGCGCGAAGGTTGTCGCAATAAACACGGACGCCCAGGACCTCCTCAAGGTTCGCGCTCACAGGAAGATACTCATCGGTAAGGAGCTCACCCGCGGCCTCGGAGCCGGAAACAATCCCAAGATGGGAGAAGAGGCCGCCAAAGAGAGCGAGAGGGACATCAGAGAGTCCCTCGAGGGAGCCGATATGGTGTTCATCACCTGCGGTCTCGGCGGCGGAACCGGAACCGGTGCTGCTCCGGTGGTTGCGGAGATAGCCAAGAAGATGGGAGCCCTCACCGTCTCAGTTGTCACCCTCCCGTTCACGGTCGAGGGAATCCGGAGGATAAAGAACGCCGAGTACGGCCTTGAGAGGCTCAGGAAGAACAGCGACACGGTCATAGTCATCCCGAACGACAAGCTCATGGAGGTCGCCCCGAACCTGCCGATACACATGGCCTTCAAGGTCGCCGACGAGATACTCGTCCAGGCGGTCAAGGGCATAACCGAGCTCATCACCAAGCCGGGTCTCGTTAACCTCGACTTCAACGATGTAAGGGCGGTCATGAAGGACGGCGGCGTTGCCATGATCGGTATCGGAGAGAGCGACAGCGAGAAGAGGGCTCTTGAAGCCGCCCAGCAGGCCCTCAACAGCCCGCTCCTCGACGTCGACATCAGCGGCGCCAAGGGCGCTTTGATAAGCATCAGCGGAAGTGATGTCAAGCTCGAGGAGGCCCAGCAGATCATCGAGCTCGTCACGAGCAAGCTCGATCCAGAGGCGCAGGTCATCTGGGGTATCCAGCTCGACGAGGAGCTGGAGAAGATGATCCGCATCCTCATTGTGGTCACCGGCGTCAGCTCACCCTACGCGGTGGCTGAGGAAGAGCCGGGCTACTACGGTGAGGAGCAGGAGAGAAAAGTTATTAAGCTCGATCTTGAGGAGCTTTGACGACCTTTCATTTTCAAAATTTAGCGAGGTGACGGGAGTGGCAACGACCACGGAAAAGCTTAAAAGCTTCTTCGCGGAGTCGCGGAGGGTTTTGATGGTCACAAAAAAGCCGGGAATGAAGGAATTTAAGATGGCAGCGAAGATAACCGGCATTGGAATGCTCCTGGTAGGTATCATTGGCCTTATACTCCGTCTGATAGGCTACCTCATCACCGGGGCCTGAACCAGCGGCAGTGGGTGAGAAGGATGAGCGATGGCAAGATATTCACAGTGCGTGTCACGGTGGGGCAGGAAGAGACCACCGCCAAGCTGATATACAGCAAGATTAAGACGTACAACCTTCCAGTTTACGCCATACTGGCGCCGTCAAAGGTTAAGGGCTACATCTTCATCGAGGCGCCGAGCAAAAGCGCCGTGGATGAGGCCATAAAGGGCATACGCCACGCCAAGGGAACCCTTCCGGGAGAGGTCAGGTTCGAGGAGATAGAGCACTTCCTCGAGGAGAAGCCCGCTGTGAGCGGCTTCGAGCCCGGCGACATCGTTGAACTCATCTCCGGCCCGTTCAAGGGCGAGAAGGCCAAGGTCGTCAGGGTCGACGAAGCCAAGGACGAGATAGTCGTTGAGCTCATAGGCTCGATCGTCCCGATTCCGGTCACGGTGAGGGGCGAATACGTTAGACTTATAAGCAAACGCCAGAAGGAGTGAACGGTCAACAGACAGAGGTGAGAAAAATGGCACAGGTTGTTGAGGTGCTCGTTGAGGGAGGAAAGGCTTCACCCGGACCCCCGCTCGGTCCCGCTATCGGTCCGCTCGGACTCAACGTCAAGCAGGTCGTTGACGAGATCAACAAGGCCACCAAGGACTTTGAGGGAATGCAGGTTCCCGTTAAGATCATCGTCACCGACCCGAAGAAGAAGACCTTCGAGATCGAGGTCGGTGTCCCGCCGGTCAGCCAGCTCATCAAGAAGGAGATCGGCGCCCCGAAGGGCTCCAGCGAGCCCGGTCACAGCCCGGTCGGGAACCTGACCATGGAGCAGGTCATCAGAATAGCGAAGGCCAAGGTTGACCAGATGCTCGCGGCCGACATTAAGGCTGCGGCGAAGGAGGTCATCGGTACCGCCCTCAGCATGGGCGTCACCATCGAAGGCAAGGATCCCAGGGAAGTTCAGAGGGAGATTGACGAAGGCGTTTACGACGAGATTTTCGCCAACGCCGAGGAGTGAGGGAAAAGTTTAAAAATCCCTCTTTTTACGCATTTTTGACTTTTCGTTGCTTAAATCAAAACCGAAAGGAGGGCTGTAAATGGCCTTTGACAGGCAGAAATTCGTGGAAGCGGTGAAGGAGGCGAAGGCCCGGGCTAAGCCGCGCAACTTCACACAGACCGTCGAAATGGCAGTCAACCTCAAGGATATAGACCTCCGCAAGCCGGAGAACAGGTTTAAGCTTGAGGTTGTGCTGCCCCACGGTCGTGGGAAGGAGCCCAAAATCGCGGTCATCGCTGATGGTGCCGTTGCCGAGGCGGCTAAAAAGCTCGGGCTTGATGTGATTAGTGGAGAGCAGCTTGAGGAACTTGCCAAGAGCCCAAGGGAAGCCAGAAAGCTGGCGAAGAACTACGACTTCTTCCTAGCGGCGGCCCCGCTGATGCCGAAGATCGGTAGGTACCTCGGTAGGTACCTCGGTCCGAGGAACAAGATGCCGCAGGTCGTCCCGCCGACCATGACCAACCTTGAACCGATAGTTGCCAGGCTCAAGAGAACCGTCAGGCTGCAGCTCAAGAACAACCCGGTCGTTCACGCCAGGGTCGGAACCGAGGACATGGACGACGAGAAGCTGGCAGAGAATGCAGAGGCCGTTCTCAACGCCATCATCAACAAGCTGGAGCGCGGCGAGAACCAAGTGAAGTCAGTGTACGTCAAGACCACCATGGGACCGGCAGTTAAGGTGGAGAGGTGAGGAAGATGGCCCACGTTGCCGAGTGGAAGAAGAAGGAAGTTGAAGAGCTCGCCAACATCATCAAGAGCCACCCAGTGATAGCGCTCGTTGACGTCGCCAACGTCCCGGCTTACCCGCTCAGCAAGATGCGTGAGAAGCTCAGGGGCAAGGCGCTCCTCCGCGTGAGCAGGAACACCCTCATAGAGCTCGCCATAAAGAGGGCCGCCCAGGAGCTCAACAACCCGGACCTCGAGAAGCTCATCGACCACATCCAGGGCGGAGCCGGAATCCTCGCCACCGAGATGAACCCGTTCAAGCTCTACAAGCTCCTCGAGGAGAGCAAGACCCCTGCCCCGGCCAAGCCGGGAGCGGTGGTTACCAGGGACGTCGTCATACCCGCCGGTCCGACTTCGATCTCGCCGGGTCCGCTCGTCGGTGAGATGCAGAGCATCGGAATCCCGGCGAGGATCGAGAAGGGTAAGGTCAGCATCCAGAAGGACTACACCGTCCTCAAGGCCGGTGAGGTCATCACCGACCAGCTCGCGAGAATCCTCAACGCGCTCGGAATCGAGCCGCTCGAGGTCGGTCTCAACCTGCTCGCGGCCTACGAGGACGGAATCGTCTACACCCCGGACGTCCTGGCGATCGACGAGAGTGAGTATATCAACCTGCTCCAGCAGGCCTACATGCACGCGTTCAACCTGTCCGTCAACACCGCCTACCCGACGGGCCAGACCATCGAGGCAATCATCCAGAAGGCCTTCCTCGGCGCGAAGAACGTCGCTGTGGAGGCTGGCTACGTCACCCCAGAGACCGTCGAGGACATCTTTGGCAGGGCTCTGCGTGCAGTCCTGCTCATAGCACAGGAGCTGCCTGAGGACCTGCTCGACGAGAAGACCAAAGAGCTTTTAAACCAACAGGCACAAATAGCCGTTGCCGCTCAGCCTCAGGAGGAGAAGGTTGAGGAGGCTGAGGAAGAAGAGGAGGAAGAAGAGGAAGCCTCAGAGGAGGACGCGCTCGCTGGACTGGGCGCGCTCTTCGGCTGAACTTTCCATTTCCCTCGTATCCCTGAACAAATCCGTGTGAAATGAATGAAAAATGAAGATGATTGGAGGTGCGAAAAATGGAGTACGTGTATGCCGCTCTGCTGCTCCACGCCGCTGGTAAGGAGATAACCGAGGAGAACCTCAAGGCCATCCTTGAGGCCGCTGGTGTCAGCCCGGACGAGGCTAGGATAAAGGCCCTCGTTGCCGCCCTTGAGGGCGTCAACATCGACGAGGTCATCGAGAAGGCCGCCATGCCGGTTGCCGCCCCGGTTGCCGTTGCCGCTGCTCCGGCTGCCGAGGCCCCGGCTGAGGCCGCCGCTGAGGAAGAGGAGGAAGAGGAAGAGGAGGCCAGCGAGGAGGAGGCCCTCGCCGGTCTCGGTGCCCTCTTCGGCTGAACTCCTCTTTCTTACGTTTTTGATTTTAGATTTCTAAGAATAGCTTTGTTGTTTTGTTCCTTGGGATCACGATCGTCGTTGTCTCGAAGACGTTTATATTCTTTCTATAATATTTGTTTCGTCTATAGTTTAGTGCTATTCCATATCTCTTAATAATGTTTCTGGATTAGATTTTAATACAAATAGAAAACTTTTTAAATTTTTATCATTATGATTCTTTGAAAACAATATGGGAGTGATAAAAATGACATGGAATGTAAGTCTTTTTTATTATACTGGGAGTCGGATAGCTTGGTCCAGAAACAGACCGGGATAATGATGACATTAATACACTGATTCAGATTATTAATGAATTCTGGACTCAAAAACCGGGATTTCAGATAATATCAGAGATTCCTAATCCCCAGGGCAAGTGGACATATCAACAAATGAAACTATGGTTCGATACCTGGAAGATCAAGTAGGTTCAAAGATTAGAGGTTATTATCTAGTACCCGAAGGAGCTTATACAATGTATAATGCAAAAGCTCAAGATAACACATATTGCAGAGACAATGTGAAAAGGATAGTTAATGATATCAAAGCAAAAAATAAATATGCCGTGTGGATACCTATAGAGGGAAATCTCAGCTTTAACTACATGGATAAGTGTCAAGCTTACATTCACTTCACTAATATAGCTCCTCAGCCACATTACTATCAAGTTAGAGATGACACAGGATACAAGTATGACTCAGAGTGCCAATTGAGAATGGATCCGTATAGACCAAATGGTATGAACTTTAACCAACTAAAAATATTTATGCAAGAATGCAAAAATAGGGGATGGGGAGTAGAATTTGAATGTGATAATGCCGTTAGAGAGGATTACGTTGGTGGGAGTAGAGAAAATTGCGGGTGTCAGTGCATGTTCGAGGAAGATTTAAGGTGCACTGACCGGGCGGTAAACTATTATTGTGCATCCAATGCTGTTGGTGGCTTTAAATATGTCTATCATTACTTTAGCAATGACATACAAAATTATCTGAAAGTGAAGGAACGTTATAATGAAATTTCATGTCCGTCCGGAGGAAATTCAACTTGTTAGGCATTATGCTATCTCTTTGTTATCAGAGGGATGCCAATGAACGCAAGAACCTTAGTTATCGTCGGTTTGTTGCTACTTGCCTTGCATGCCTCAGCTGTTACAGCGGAGAATATTAAAATTTGGGGACTCACCTCAAATGGAACTCACGCGATGGTGAGTTATTATAAAGATGATGGCTTTCACACTGCCCTTTATGATGGGAGTTCCTTTTACGAATTTCCCATCCCACGAAAACCGGTGGACCTCAACAGAACCGCAATTGACTACGAGCCTAATGAATGGAGTTATTATGATGAGCTAAATCCTGTGGTTGTTGGATATTTCAACGGTACCTGGATTTTTGATGGTCTAGAGCGGCTGGCTTTCTTCGATGGAAGGACTTTTAGAGTCGTATTCCACCCAGGCTGCTCTGCGTGCATGGTTACGGAGTTTAAGTCCGGAACGCACAATGCCCTCTTTGTCTCAAGAACGGTCACCATGCTCACGTATGAAACCGTCACCATGTTCGACGGAGGGCAGTTTAGGTGGATCAACATCACCGGGGACTCAATCCATGTTGCTTACATCCCATCGAGGGACTCATGGTTGATTTATCTTAGAAACGGGGGAGATCTTTACGAAAATTCTCTTTATCTTTATGACGGGAGCTTGGAGAAGCTCTTGGATTTTTCAGAGGGTTTTAAGGTTTATTCCATGGATTCCAATGGCTCGGTGGTGCTCCTAGCGACAAATTATGGACTCTATTCCTACAATGGAACTATTAACAAGATTTCCACGATGGATGCTTATCTTGTCAGGTGGGATGGATGCTGGATGCTTGCTACGAGTGGAGGACTTTTCACATATGACGGAAGAAACTTCACAAAGATAACTGACCCAGGTATACGTATAGTTTACATAACCCGAGTTAATGATTTCTGGCTAATTGCAGGTGTGCAAAAGGGTCAGTGGCGACTCCTAAAGTACCATGATGGGATGTTTGAGGACTTGACAAGTGAACTCTTAAATGCAAAGCCGTGGCCACCTTCGGATTCAGATCACCTGCTACAGGGGTCCCACGAAAGAAGGATAATATGCTTAGTCTGCGCTTTGATGCTCTTTTCTCTTCTCCTGCTCCTAAAAAGGAGAGTCTAACTTTTCCTCTCCTGCAATCTCAGATGCATTCCCTACCGTAACCTTTATGTAAAGACCGGGGTTAACTACCCCGGTGGGCCCGTGGCCTAGGGGACATGGCGCCGGCCTTCGGAGCCGGTAGTCGCGGGTTCGAATCCCGCCGGGCCCGCCAGCAAATCAAACTTCGCCTGCGCGAAGTTTGATCAAGGTCAGTGGTTCTTCCCAAAATTGCTATTCTCCGAGGATTTTCACAATACACGAACCCAAAAGTCAGTGAATTCTTCAGACAAGCCAACCAAAAAGGAGTTTCTCTCCTTGACGCCCTGCGGGCGTCGATTAAAATGCAAACTCACGAATAACAAGCTCGCTAAAAATTGAATTCACAATCGAAAAGGCCAACACTCGGGAAAATACATTCCCAAATAGCTCCCCAACCAAGAACCACGAACTTTGATGGAACTTTGCCCTGCAAACTTTCCTTGGTGAAGTTTTCCAAAAGCTTCAGCGCTGCTTTCCCTGCCGTTCAAGCGTCCTGGACGGATGGCAGAAGGGGCATGCTCACCCACCTGCGCGAATTTCTTCTGGCCCCCGGAACGGTTTTATACGTGACCCGAATATTCAAACCGGTGGTCACTAATGATGCTCCCGGACTGGAAAATCAGGAAGGAAATTCTAATCGAGCCCTTCAACGAGAAGTCCCTCCAGCCGGCGGGCTACGACCTGCGCGTTGGGAGAGAGGCGTACATAAACGGAGAACTGATAGACGTTGAAGAGGCCGGGAAAGTGGTAATTCCCCCAAAGACATACGCCCTCATCCTTACCCTCGAGAGGATTGGGCTCCCGGACGACGTCATGGGTGACATGAAGCTCAGGAGCAGCCTCGCCAGGGAGGGTTTACTCGGCTCCTTCGCATGGGTCGATCCCGGCTGGGACGGCAACCTTACCCTTGGAATCTACAACGCCTCCGATGAACCGGTCGAGCTCTCCTACGGAGAGCGCTTCGTACAGATAGCCTTCATAAGGCTGGAGGGACCGGCCAAAAGTCCCTACCGCGGAAACTATCAGGGAAGCCAGCATCTGGCGCTCTCAAAGAGAAAGAAGTGATTTCCCTCGGATGAGGGTTTTCCCCCTTCTTCTCCCTCCCGCCGCCCACGTTTGAATAATTTTCCGGTGCCGTTAGCAGTATCGACCAGTGCTTTTTTTCAATCGTGCCCACAGCCGTTAAAAGGCTCCACCTGGGTGGACCCTCCAATGGGCCGTAGTGTCATGACGGCAGAACCGGAAGGAAAGCAGGTGTCCATGAACACCCAACTGGCCAAGTTAAATTTATTCAAGGGTGCATCTGGCGTTAAACCGGCGGAAATGCCTCCTTTTACCGAAAGGTTTATATATCTCCAATTCCCTAAAGAATACCGAAGAACCCGTTAAGGAGGTGTTGCGAATGGCCGAGCTTCCGATTGCCCCGATTGACAGGCTTATAAGGAAGGCCGGCGCTGAGAGGGTCAGCGAGGACGCTGCCAAGGTTCTCGCCGAGTACCTCGAGGAGTACGCCATCGAGCTTGCCAGGAAGTCCGCCGACTTTGCCAGGCACGCCGGCAGGAAGACCGTCAAGGCCGAGGACATCAAGCTTGCCATCAAGGCCTGAAGGCCTTTCTGGCTTCTTTTACTTCCATCTCCCAACCGTTAGCGTTTTAAGTCAATTCTCCAGGCTTCAAACATGCCAGAGATAGCGGTGAGAATGACAAAGCGCAATCACAACGCCTTCGTCCACCTGCTCGGAGCCCTGGAGAGCCAGGGATTTGATCTCAGTGAGATCATAATAACCAAGGATTTCAGAGAGATACTGAAAGCCAGACCGAAGGTTGTTCTCTACTCCTTCTTCACCGAGGAGATATGGGGGGCCTTGACCGAGGAGGTACGCCTTCTGAAGGAGAAAGGGGCCCTCCTCGTTGCCGGAGGCTACCACGCGATAGCCATGCCGAAGCACACCCTGGGCCAGCTCGGTTTTGACATCGCGGTTATAGGCGAAGGGGAGGAGGTTCTCTACCGGCTCCTCACCGTGCTGAAAAAGACCGGGTACCGGATCACAAAGGAGCTCCTCGACATCAGGGGGCTGGCGTTCTACCTCAACGGCGAGTTCGTCTTCACAGGCTTCGCCAAGGTTGAGGACTTCTGGCGCTTCCCGCCGTATCCCGAGAGCGTCCGTCTCATATCGCCGATAGAGATAACACGCGGCTGCCCCTTCGGCTGCTACTACTGCCAGACGCCGTACATCAAGGGGCTCCGGATGAGGCACAGGCCGATAGACCAGATTGTGAAGTACTCCCGCAGGATGAGGGACATGCGTTACATAACCCCCAACGCCTTTGCTTACGGCTCACCGGGGGCAATACTAAAGCTTAACAAGCTTGAGGCCCTTCTCAAGGCACTTCAACCCCTCCGGAAAGAGGGCAGGAGGCTCTACTACGGAACGTTTCCAAGCGAGGTTCGTCCGGAGTTCGTCATCCCGGAGACGCTGGAGCTCCTCATCGACTATGCAGACAACAGGAGGTTGGCCATAGGTGCCCAGAGCGGTGACGATGCGATGCTCAAAGCCATGCACCGGATTCACAGGATAGAGCACGTCCAGCGGGCGGTTGAGTACATGCTTGAGTACGGCTTTGAACCGGTCGTTGACTTCATCGTAGGTCTTCCGAACGAGAGCGAGGAGAGCCAGCGTAAAAGCATCGAGCTGATGGAGTGGGTGATGGCAAGGGGCGGGAAGGTAAGGGCCCACTACTTCATGCCGCTCCCCGGAACGCCCTGGGCGCGCTGCAAGCCGAGCCCGCTGAGCGAGGAGATGAAGCGCTTTTTGGGGAGGATGGCAGCTAAGGGAAAGATAGAGGGTTCGTGGGGCAACCAGATTGAACTGTCGAGGAAGCTTCAGAGGCTCCTGGAAGAGTTCTACGAGGAGCCGATGAGCCACACGGTGCCCGTCAGGAACGTCTGCTGATTACCATTCGCATGGACGTGTCAAAGAGCCACCCAATAAGCTTATAACCCCATTCTTTCGTTATCCAACCGACGGCGAAATGTACGCCGAAAACTATAAAAGATTCCTGGAGCTTATAGATAAACTGCGAGAGTTTGAGGGAGCCCTCATAGTTGAGGGCCTGCGAGACGAGGTGGCTCTGAGGAATCTGGGGGTCAGGGCGGAGATAATAAGGCTCTCCCGCCTGCCTTTAACGGAAGTTGCGCTCATCGCCTCATCGTATAAAGAGGTCATGATACTTACGGACTTCGACAGAAAGGGCGAAGAACTCGCAAGGAAGCTCCTCCGGTACCTGGAGGGCTATCCCTGCAGGGTCGATGCAGAGACGCGCAGAGAGCTCAGGAGAATCGCAAAGAAGGACATTAAAGGTATCGAGGATCTCTACGGCCTTTACCTCAAGGTCGTCTCCGTTTCTGACCCCCATCCGGAGGGGATTCGATGAAGAGGAAGAAGACAGTGCTTCACCACATTTTGGCTGAAAAGCAGAAGTTTGAAAAACGGAAAGAGGGTGATGGTATGTCAGCCAAGGACGAATTCGGAACGACCAAGTATGTAATATACGCGGAGTTTGAAGCAAGCGGAATTGTTGAAAGGCCGGACGTTGTTGGTGCTATTTTTGGACAGACTGAGGGTCTTCTCGGTGACGATCTTGACCTCAGGGAGCTTCAGAAGACCGGAAGGATTGGAAGGATAAGGGTTGAAGTTCACACAAAGGCCGGAAAAACCTACGGAACGATAACCGTACCTTCGAGCCTCGACAGGGTTGAGACCGCGATTCTGGCGGCCGCCCTCGAGACCATTGACCGCGTTGGCCCGGCGGAGGCCAACATAAAGGTCCTCCGCATCGAGGACGTTCGTGCCACCAAGAGGAAGTACATCATAGAGAGGGCCAAGGAGATACTCGAGGGACTTATGGAACAGGAGATCCCCGAGACCCAGGAGCTGACCGAGGAGGTCAAGAAGGCCGTCCGCGCCAAGGAGCTCATCGAGTACGGCCCCGAGAAGCTCCCAGCTGGACCGCACGTTCCGTTCTCAGACTCAATTATCGTCGTTGAGGGAAGGGCCGACGTCCTCAACCTGCTCAAGCACGGTATAAAGAACGCCATAGCCGTGGAGGGCACTTCGGTTCCCGAGACGATAACCAAGCTCAGCAAGGAGCGCATTGTTACCGCCTTCACCGACGGCGACCGCGGCGGCGAGCTCATCCTCAAGGAGCTCCTCCAGGTTGCCGATGTGGACTACGTGGCCCGCGCGCCGGAGGGCAAGGAAGTTGAAGAGCTCACCAAGAAGGAGATAGTCAAGTCCCTCAGGAGCAAGGTCCCGGCGGAGCAGGTCATAACCGAGATATTCTACAAGGGCAGGAACTTCTACGACGTCATCAAGGAAAAGGAGAAGGCAAAGGCAAGGGAAGAGAGGAAGGAGGAGCGGAAACCCGCTGCCCACGCCCCCAGCCAGGTGCAGAGGGGCCCGGTGGAGAGGAAGCCGGAAAAGCCCGAGAGGCCCGAGCCCAAGAGGGAGGAGAGGATAATAAAACCCATCCAGCAGCCGAAGCCAAGCGAGCTCGATGAGTTCGGCGAGCTCATAGAGAAGGTCAAGGCCTCCAAGGAGTCGATGGCGCTCCTCCTCGACAAGGACAAAAACGTCCTCGCGGAGATACCCGTTAGGGAGATGACCGGGCGGCTCAAGGAGCGCAAGGACGTCTACGCCGTCGTCTTCAACGGCGTCATAACCCAGAGGCTCATCGACACGGTGAGCGAGAGCGGCGTCAAGTACCTCGTCGGCGCGAGGAAGTACAACGTCGTCAGGCGCCCGATAAACCTCAAGATAGTCACCTTCGCGGAGTGAGCTCCGCACCCCTTTTCTCCCAATTTCCGAGGACTAACTTTATAACCACTCCCGCCTTTCTCCCCCCGGTGAGGAGAATGAACGTGGAGGAGCTCATACTGAAGTACGCGCTCATCAACGCTTACACCCACAAGGGGAGGGCAAACCCAAAGGCGGTTATAGGAAAGGTTCTCGGCGAGAACCCGGAGCTGAGACCGAAGGCCAAGGAAGTGATTCCCCTGGTGAACGAAATCGTGGAAAAGGTCAACGGCATGAGCATCGAGGAGCAGGGGGCCAAGCTCAGGGAGATTTATCCCGAGTTCTTTGAAGCAAAGAAGGAGAAAAAGGAGGAGAAAAAAGGCCTCCCGCCCCTGCCGAAGGCCGAGAAGGGGAAGGTCGTCACGCGCTTCGCCCCCAATCCGGACGGCGCGTTCCACCTCGGAAACGCGAGGGCCGCTATTCTGAGCCACGAGTACGCGAGGCTCTACGGCGGCAGGTTCATACTCCGCTTCGACGACACCGACCCGAAGGTCAAGAGGCCCGAGCCCAAGTTCTACGAGTGGATCAAGGAGGACCTCGAGTGGCTCGGCTTCAAGGTCGATGAGGTTCACATAGCCAGCGACAGGCTGGAGATATACTACAGGTACGCGGAGGAGCTCATAAAGGGCGGAAAGGCCTACGTCTGCACCTGCCCACCGGAGAAGTTCCGCGAGCTTAGGGACAAGGGCATCGCCTGCCCGCACAGGGAGGAGCCGGTTGAGGTTCAGCTGGAGCGCTGGAGGAAGATGCTGAACGGAGAGTACAGAGAGGGAGAGGCCGTCGTCAGGATAAAGACTGACCTCAAGCATCCCAATCCTGCCGTCCGCGACTGGCCGGCGCTGAGGATAATCGACAACGCGGACCACCCGCGCGTTGGCGACAAGTACCGCGTCTGGCCGCTCTACAACTTCGCCTCGGCCATAGACGACCACGAGCTCGGCGTCACCCACATCTTCCGCGGACAGGAGCACGCGGAGAACGAAACGAGACAGCGCTACCTCTACGACTACTTCGGCTGGGAATACCCTCAGACGGTTCACCACGGAAGGCTCAGCATTGAGGGGGTCATCCTCAGCAAGTCCAAAACCAGAAAGGGAATAGAGGAGGGCAAGTACCTCGGCTGGGACGACCCCAGGCTTGGCACCATAAGGGCCCTCAGGAGGCGCGGCATAAGACCCGAGGCAATAAGGGAGCTCATCATCGACGTCGGCCTCAAGAGAAGCGACACCACGATAAGCTGGGACAACCTGGCGGCGATAAACCGGAGGATAATCGAGCCTGTGGCCAACAGGTACTTCTTCGTCGCCGATCCCATTCCGATGTGGATAGAGGGGGCCGAGGAGTTCACGGCGGAGGTACCGCTCCACCCGGACCACCCGGAGCGCGGTGTCAGGAGGCTCAAGTTCGTGCCTGGAAAGCCTGTCTACGTCTCGAAGGATGACATGGAGCTGTTCAAGCCAGGCAACTTCGTCCGCCTTAAGGACCTCTTCAACGTCGAGATAGTTGAGGTCTCAGAGGAGGGCATAAAAGCGAGGTTCCACAGCGTTGACTACGAAGTTGCCAGGGAGAACCGCTGGAGGATGGTGCACTGGGTCACAGAGGGGAAGCCCTGTGAGGTTCTTGTCCCCGAGGGGGACGAACTCGTTGTGAGGAAGGGCCTCCTGGAGAGTGATGCCGAGGTCAGCGTGGACGATGTTGTTCAGTTCGAGCGCTTTGGATTCGTCAGAATAGACGAGGTAACGCCCGAGAAGGTCGTGGCGATATTCGCCCACAGGTAACGCGCTGCCACCTTTTCTTATCTTTTTCAGCAGGGAATTAAAGAGAAAATAAAAGGGGCATCATACGGCCGTTTTCTGGGCGACCAGCCTGTCGCCAAAGAGGCCGAAGAGCAACACGATGGCCGCCAGGACACCCGAGACTACGTAGAGCCCGCCGGCCCTGAACACGCCGAAGAAGGCGTAGAGACCCCCAACCACGAACACGAGAGAGCCTACTGCAACCACTGCCATAGCGGCCATTGAGAGCTTCTTTCCGGACGAAACCACCGGGTAGAGCTCGTATATTGCCGTGAAGAACGTGGCAACGACAACCGCCTTGAGGACCATGTTGGCTATCGAGGGCTGGGAGTCAAAGATGCCTATCAGGAGGGAGGTCCCTATCAGGTACGTCGCGGCCCGGTTTCTTCCGGTATCCATCATCGATTCGATGATCTGAAGGCCAACCTCCGCGGTTGGGAGCAGGCTGGTCACACCGGCGAAGAACGTAGAAAGGCCTATTAACGCCAGGAGCATGGGATAATCCGCGAGTATCGTGGGAAGGTCGGCCATCATCTGAATGGCGCCCTCTTCCCCACCGTAGACGTACTGAAGGAGTCTTTCCGGCGTTGTGGGGGCAATGGCGTAAACCACGGTTACCGTGGAGAGGACGCCTATGAGGAGCTGGATGAATATGCCTGTCCCGATGATGACCTTGGCGTTGAAGCGCTCGTTTATGAAGCTGCCGAGCATGAGGTAGAAAGCCATTCCCAGGCCGACACCGTAGAGGGCCCTTTCGGCGGCAGCCTTTATCAGGGCAAGGCTCAATTCGTGTCTGGCAACTATCATATGCTTGGCCAGCCCCAGAAACGCCGCGTTCTCAGGTATCTGAACCTTGAAGGCAACGGCGGTCACGGTCACCGCGACGACGAAGATTATCGAACCAAAGGCCATGATGGAGAACGTCTTCTCCTTAGCTCTGGTGAGTATCAAAAAGACCATGGTGAACATCAGCACCTTCGCTATCAGCCTGGCAACGGTTCCCGTGCCGAGGACGGGCGAGAGCACCGTCAGCATGGTGTTGGCCGCGTAGTACGAGAGGAAAATTGCCACAACGACGAAGATGGACAGCACCATCGCCGGCCGCTTGGAAACCTTGTTGTAAAGCTCGACGAAGTAGTAGCCAGACTTCATGACAGTCTCTGCCTCAAGTATGGCGATGTACGTAAACACTGCAAGGAAGACAATGTACACAGCCATTCCTGTAATGCCGTACTGGAGCCAGAACTGGGGGAACAGGCCTATGCTACCGATGCCCGTGGCGAATCCCGCAACCAGGAACGTAAGGTACAGAGTCCACTTCTTCACCTCATCCATGATTTCACCCCCTATAGGTTGTCCGGCTTTTACAATGAACGCTTCCGGTTAAAAAATATGTCCCTTCACAGGGAAAGTCTAAAAGTTCCAACTGGCATTCTACGGCACAGTACAGTGCAGGGATGAAACAAAAAGGAAAGTTCAAGCGTCGAGGTTCTTCCACTTCACCAGACCGAGGAGGAACCTGTGGGGCAGCTTCTCGTGGTGCGGATAAACGCGGAGTGCGTAGTGCCAGCAGGGGTCGCCCAGATGTCTGAGAGCGTTGCCCTCGTAGGTGTAGAGCCACCTGCCGCCTTCGAGCTTCTTCGGATGCCTGAGCTCTATTATGTGGGCCCTTTCGACGTTGTAGCCCTCCGCCTTAACCCCAAAGTAGAGCTCCACGCGAACGTCTTCGGGCTTCAGTCCGTCCAGGACAACCTCCACCTCCAGACCGGTTCCGTCTTCGCGAACCTTCGGATCACAGAGCCGCACTTCGTCCCACGAGGCGGTGACGCGGTCCTTCCACGCGGCAATGTCCTTCGCACCGCGGTATCCGTCGCGGGTGAGCCAGATGTGGTTGCTCATGGCCCTCGAGTAGAACCTGTCCATGTACTCCTTGACCATGCGGTGGGTGCTGAAGCGCGGGGCGATGCCCTTAATGCTCTCCTTCATCATGTAAATCCAGCGCTCGCGGTTGTCGTAGTAGGTCGGGATTATCTCCCTCTCAAGGAGTTCGTAGAGGGCCACGGCATCCTTGACGTCGTCGGCATCCGTCTCCGGCTCCGTGCTCTCCTCGCCGATCACCCAGCCGTTCTTTCCGTTGTAGCCCTCGACCCACCAGCCGTCGTAGATGCTCGCGTTGAGGACGCCGTTTAATCCAGCTTTCATGCCGCTCGTTCCGCTCGCCTCCAGCGGTCTGCGCGGGTTGTTGAGCCAGACATCGACGCCCGCAACCATGAGCCTGGCGCTACCCATATCGTAGTTCTCCATCACGAATATCTTGCCCCGGAACTCGGGCATCTGGCTGACCTCGTAAACGCGCTTAAGGAATTCCTTCCCGGCCTCATCCATCGGGTGGGCCTTTCCACCGAAGACCAGGTACACCGGCCGCTCGGGGTTGTTGAGGATCCTCTTCAGCCGCTCAAGGTCCGTGAACAGGAGCGTCGCCCGCTTGTAGGTTGCAAAGCGCCTGGCGAAGCCAATTATGAGAGCGTTCTCGTCGATGCTCGGGAGAGGGTCGTCCGTACCGAGGCGCTGGTTCCTCCGCATGATCTTCCTCCTCAGAAGGGCGAGGAACTGTCTCTTGGCTTCGAGGTGCGCCTCCCAGAGCTCCTCGTCAGGGATCCTCTCAACGGCGTACCAGATTCCCTCCAGGTTCGTGTGTTCACGCCAAACCTTTCCAATGTAGCGGTCGAAGAGCTTCCTCATCTCGTTGTGAACCCACGTCATGGTGTGGATTCCGTTCGTGATGCCCTCTATCGGTATCTCGTCTATCGGGACGTCCGGCCAGAGGTCCTTCCACATGCGCTTGCTGACCTCCGCATGAAGCTGGCTCACGCCGTTGACGTAGCTCGACGTCCTTATGGCCAGGAGGGTCATGTTAAGCTGGTTGCCTTCCCTGCCAAGCTCCAGAAGCTCTTCCCTGCCCTCAAGAAACCTTGCCAGCCTCTTCCTGACTTCCTCTATCGGAAACCTGTCGTGGCCGGCCGGAACCGGGGTGTGCGTGGTGAAAACCGTCGTGCCCCTAACTATGCTGAGCGCCTCTGTGAAGGTAAGGCCCTCCTCCATGTACCAGGCCATCCTCTGGAGGTTCGCAAAGGCCGGGTGCCCCTCATTGAGGTGAACGACACCGGGTTCTATTCCGAGCCTTTTCAGGAGCCTCATCCCACCGATTCCAAGAAGTATCTCCTGCTTTATGCGCTTGTCTATCTCGGCGTTGTAGAGGTAGTCACATATCTTTCTGTCGTCGGCGCTGTTCTCGGGCACATCCGTGTCGAGAAGGTATATCCTGACCCTGCCGACCCTCACCTCAAAGGCCCTAGCATGGACGATGTCACCCCCAATCGGAACCTCGACCAGAAGCGGTTTTCCATCGCTACCGAGAACTGGCGTGATCGGCATCTCATCCGGCCGGTACTCGGGGAATATCTCCCTCTGCCGGCCGTCCCTGTCTATCTCCTGCCTAAAGTAGCCGTGCTTGTAGAGAAGGCCAACCGCTATGAACGGAAGCCCGAGGTCGCTCGCGGTCTTCACGTGGTCGCCAGCGAGAATTCCCAGACCACCGGAATAGATGGGCAGGCTCCTGCTTATACCGTACTCCATGCAGAGGTACACTATAGGTTTGTCCCACTTGGGATAGTTGGTCGAGAACCAGGTACTCTCGGGATTCATATAAGCCTCAAACTGGTCCATCACCAGCTCGTAGAGGTTCATGAAATCATCGTCGCGGAGGAGCTCCTTGAAGCGGTCTTCAGGTGTGTCCAGCAGGAGCTTAACGGGGTTCTTGTGCTCGCGCCAGAGTTCTGGGTCTATCCGTTCCCAGAGCTTGGTGGCACGCCTGTTCCAGCTCCACCAGTAGTTGTAGGCCAGGTCGGCCAGGCCCTTAAGCGGATGGGGAAGCTTCTCCCTGATTGTATCACATGTGCACGTATCGAGCTCTGCCATGGCAACCACCCGTATATCATCCTGGGTGATACTTAGTTATCGATGTCCTTAAAAAGCCTTACCGCTCGACGTTTGACGAAGGCCCGCAAAAAGAAGAAAATCGGGAGAAAAGCTCACTCCCCCTCAAGGGCGAAGGGGCTGATGTAGTCCCCGTACCGCTCCCTGGCCTCAAGGAGCCTCTTCCTTTCATCCTCGAGAACCTGGAAGAGCTCCTCCGGGACTTCCCCAACCTTCTCGCGGTAGATGGTCTCGATGCGCTCTATCTTGGCGAGCAACTCCGGAACGCGGATGGTGAACTGTTTCTCGTACTCCTCCCTAGTGTACTCCTTGTCCAGGACCTCCTCAAAGAGCCTGGCGAGGTCCGCGTACTTCGGTATGTAGCCTATGGGGGTCTCTATCGCCCCGACGTCCCCGTGAACCCTCAGCTCCATCCACTTGAGCCAGACGCCCTTGTCGAGCTTGTGGTTGAGCCAGTTCCCGTTTTCATCGCGGAGGAAGTAGTTCACCGCGAATATCTTGGGGGCCTTTCTGAGCTTCTTCTCAAAGTCAAGGTAGTTCCTGAGGTATTCCCCGAGCGGGACGCTCATGAAGTCAAGTATGGCCATCGGGTTGAAGGCCCTGACGCCTTCCTTGCCGAGGGTCGCCGCGGTGGTCTCGCTCTCGAGGGCGGCGCCCATCGTAACGATGCCGTGCCTCCAGTTGAAGGCCTCCCTGACCGGCGGCCAGGTGTCCTTGTCGCGGCCGCCGAATATCATTCCACCGACCTCAACGCCGCATGGGTTCTCCAGGGCCTCCATGTCAACGTTCGGGAAGTGCTCCAGTGAGACCGTGAAGCGGGCGTTCTTGTGGCTCGGAGGTATCTCGTTTCCTTCTGCGTCCTTCTTTCCGCGCCACCACTTTCCGCTGTGGTTCTCACCCTCGTCGGGAATCGGAACCCCCATCTCGTTCCAGTAGGGCTTGCCGTCCTTGACGAGCACGTTGGAGAATATTATCTCGACCGGTGAATGCAGTATCTCCCAGATTATCGGGTCGTCCTCGGGATTGACGCCCTGGATGATGCCGAAGACTCCCTTTTCAACGTTGGCTCCCCTAGCAACGCCGTTGACGGGCACTATAAAGCTGAGATCATCCCCCACGATGTTCTCCCAGCTTATCATGGCGGTGGAGGTCTTTCCGCACATGCTCGGGTAGGCACCGGTGAAGTAGGTCTTCCTTCCGTCGGGGCCGTTGACGCGCATCAGGAACATGTGCTCGCTGAGCCAGCCCTCCCTGACCGCACGCTGGATGGTGAGCCTGAAGGCGAGCTTCTTCAAGCCGATGGTGTTTCCTCCGTACTGGGTGTTGACTGAATAAACGGTCTCGTCGAGAAGATCGATGTAAATCCTCCTCTTGTCGAGGTTTTTGCTGGTCTTCCTATCGTCGAGCTCACCCTCACTGTGAACAAAGCGGAAGAAGCGAGCGTTTCTACCCAAGCGCTTGAACTCCTCGTAGCCCTTCCTGTAGAGGATGAACTCCGAGTGGGCGACGTAGGCTGAATCGGTGAGCTGAACGGCAGGAATCGTGAAGACCGAGTTCCTGGGCCCAAGGACGAAGAAGCAGACGAAGAGCTCCTTGCCCTTCATAACGCCCTTCATGAGCTCGCGTATCTCCCTCAAACCCTCGTCCCTGTCCTTGGTGTTGAGGAAGGGAATCGCCTTCCCACCCGGAACGAGGAGCTTCGTGTTGGCCTTGTCGCGGGCCTGGTCGTAGTAATTATCGTAGTGAACCGTGTGATTCGGGGTCTCAAGCATCTTTTCCTCGCCGTAGTAGAGGGCCTTCCATTTGACGTAGGCCTCGTCCTCAGGGCTGTCCGTGCAGACGAAGACCTTATCAGGTTCGAGCCACTCAATCCACTCCGCCAAAAACTCGTGGAGTTCTGGGTTGTTCAGGGCCTTGATTTTCTCAAACTGCTCTCTATCGAGGAGCTTTTCAAGCTTCTCAATGGCGTTCATAATATCGCCTCCGTTGGGAGTTGGATTCAGGCTTAAAAATTCTTCGTCGTTATGACCAGCACATGGGGCAATTCCCGGGCGTATTTTGGTTATTATCCAGAAAAGGGAGGACAGCTTGTCACAACGACAGGTACCCGATGCCCATATTTATCGACCGGTGTTCATCTCCCTGCATCAGGCGCAAAGTATATTAACTCGCGGTGATATAGACTATCGGTGCTTGTAATGAAAGCCGTGATTCTGGCCGGAGGCAGAGGCACGAGGTTGCTTCCACTAACGGTGTACCGGCCAAAGCCGATGATTCCATTCTTCAACCGGCCGCTTATGGAGTACGCCGTTCAAAACCTGGTGAAGGCGGGCGTGGATGAGATATACGTCCTGGTCGGGTACCTCAAAGAGCGCATAATTGACTACTTCGGGGACGGAAGCAGTTGGGGCGTCAGGATGCGGTATTCCAACGGCGACAACATCAAGCTAGGAACAGCAGGGGCGACGAAGAAGGTGGTAAAGAACATGGACGAAACGTTTTTCGTCGTCTCCAGCGACGTGCTGACGAACCTTGACCTGAAGGCGCTCTACGAGTACCACCGCAGGAAAAAAGCCCTCGCCACGATAGCCCTATCAAGGGTTGGGGATCCCACCCAGTACGGCATAGCGGTAATCAACGACGATGGCAGGATACTTCGCTTCAAGGAGAAGCCGAAGCCGGAGGAGACGTTCAGCAACCTCGTCAACGCCGGCATCTACGTCTTCGAGCCGGAGGCGTTCGATCTCGTCCCTATGGAAATGAACTTCGACTTCTCAAAGGATCTCTTCCCCCGAATGCTGGAGAACGATCTCGCCCTGTACGGTTTCCCGTTCAATGAATACTGGAACGACGTGGGCAGACCCTCCAGCTACCTCCAGGCAACGGAAGACGTCTTCCATGGGCGGCTCCTGCTGCCCGAGCTGCGGACGGAGGGCCTCAAGGGGAACCTCGAACACGGAGGGGCACTCGTCACGGGAAGGCGGTGCGTGCTGAGGCGGCCCGGGATAAGGGGGTTCGCGGTGCTTGGAGACGACGTTGAAGTTGGCAGAAACGTTAAAATAGAGCGTTCGGTGATATTTTCAGGTGCCGTCATAGAGGATGGTGCCGAGATTCGGGAGGCCATAATAGGCGAAAACGTCCGCATTGGGAAGGGCGTTATGATACAGCCCGGAAGCGTAATCGGCGACAACACGCTCATCGAAGACTTCAGCAAGATCGGCTCCAACGTCAAGATCTGGGTGGAGTCCCGGATTGGAAAGGAGAGTATAATACTGCCTGATTGAGGTGATGAAAGTGGAGGTGTACTATTCCCCCAGGTTCAACCCTGAGGAGCTCGCCCTTCTCGGAAGGGCAATAGGAACGATATCCCACGGCACGATAATAGTCGGAAGGGACGGAAGGGCCATCTCAAGGTACGGGAAGCGCGCCATGGTGGTCGGAATCGTCAGTACAGGCTCAACCATCATGGACGTCAGACTCATTCCCCTCATAGCCCTCAAGGACTTCGCCATGAGGAAGGGCCTGCCCCTGGCCTACGTGTACTACTACGGCGGCGTCCGCGTTTACGTCAGCGGCATCGATGGCGACGAAATAGGGGCCATACTGGAGAGCAGGAGCTTCATAGAGGCCCATCCCAACGACATCGGGGCGACGGTCTATTATCCCAACGCCCTCGACGACTTCCTTCATGAGGTCTTCAAGCACTACAACTTCCACATCGATGGAAAAGCCCTCGTCGATGCCATGAACACCCCCGCGGTGCTCTTCTTCCCGCGCATGAGCGACCACTTCGGCTTCGAGATTGAACTGATCAACGATATGATGACCAGCTACCTTCCCCCGAAGCCCAAAGAGGTCTTCCTCCACAAGCTCGGGAAGGGTGACTACGACTTCGGACTGCGCTTCAGGCCCGAGGGGGTTGTCGAGTTCTACAGGGACGGGGAGGAGCTGGAGTTCGGCAGCATATGGAAGCTGCTCGACCACATGAAAAAGAACCTTTGAATTTTTGGGCTCTTTTTAAATCCTTTTCAAAAATTTTCACGGAAAAGCGTTAAAAAGGCCCGCGCCGTTATAATTCTCCGTCCATTTTGGGGGTGGCCTGTGTGGGAATGTTCATTGTTATCGAAGGCATCGATGGTGCGGGAAAATCAACTCAGACAAAACTTCTGGCGGAGTGGTTTGAAGAGAAGGGTCACGAGGTCGTTCTCACAAAGGAGCCGACCGACACGGCTTTCGGGAAGCTCATCAGGAAGCTCGTGCTCACCGGCGGGAAGGAGGGCATCATAGACGGGGCAAGGATAAGCCACGAAGCAGAAGCGCTCCTGTTTGCCGCCGACAGGGCAGAGCACGTCAGCAAGCTGATAAAACCCTCAATAGAGGCGGGTAAAATCGTCATATCCGACCGCTACTTCTACTCGTCCCTCGCCTATCAGTGGGCGAGAGGGCTCGACCTTGAGTGGCTCATTGACCTAAACAGATTCGCCGTGAGGCCCGACCTCGTGATACTCCTCGATCTGCCCGTTAAGGAGAGCATGAAGCGCATAAACGGGCGGAGCATAAAGACCGAGTTTGACAAGATAGTCGAGCTCCAGAAGAAGGTGCGCGAGAACTACCTCAAACTGGCGGAGCGCTTCCCCGAGATAAGGATAGTCAACGCTCTAGCGAGCGTTGAGGACATCCACAACGACATAGTCGCGCTCGTGGAGCACGAGCTCTTCAAGAAGTGATGGGGTCTGCCAGTGCCAGTCTCATCATTCGGTAGCGAATCAGACCGGTAAACGCTCGTCATCCCCCTTCCCTTCTCGGCGGTTGCTTTTTAAAAGGTTCCCCCAAAATTCTCCCGGCCGATGACGAGCGTTAGCCACGCTGAGCGGTGAGGAGAAGAGGGTTAGCCGAGGCCGTTTCATGGATTCCGTTTTTCATAGGTCTTCAGAGAACCCAGGAACTCTCTGAGGAACTCCATCCCAGCATCGTTGTTCACCGCCTTGGGGTGGATGGACAGGAGAAAAGTTCCCCTGGTGTGGGCGTACGAGGCCCTGGCGCTCGCCAGCTGGTAGTCCAGGAAGGGGCTGGGAAGGTACCACGTGTACTCCCGGTTGTATACGGGTTCGACGGTTCCGTTGGGGAAGTACACGAAATCCTCCCCGATGACGGTTATGTTACGGGACAGAAGAACCGCCAGTGCATCTTTCGAGAGGGAGTATCTTGGGGCTATGAAGTACGCGGGCGATGCGTTGAGCGGGGCGAGTGCCTCAAGGCCGAGCTCAAGCTTCTCCGCGGCCAAGTTCGCGCCGCAGTCGAACTCGTCCCCGGTGTGGGCGTACCCGTGAAGCTCCACGTGGTAGCCCTCCGCCTTCAGCCTCCCGAGGAAAGCCACGAAAGCGGGGGAATCCTCAAGCGGCATCCCTCCGCCGTGGTTCGGAATCACGAAGAGGTAAGTCGCGTTCTGGAGGGAGTAGGTATCTATAAGGGCGGTTATCTCCCTCAGCTGCTCGAAGTATCCCGGGCTGACGTCGTGTATGAGAATGGCAAAGTCCCCGAACCTGGGGATGTAAGCGGGCGCGGATATGGAGGACGACGCCGCGAAGACGAGGACGATGATGACCATGGTCGAGATTTCCGCTTTCATGCTCCCACGGGAAAAAATGGAAACCCGAGGCTAAAAGCCTAACCCATGCACCTTCTCAGAAACTCCCCAACCCGGGCTTTCCATTCCTCGGGATGGAACTTGAGCGTCCTCACGTGGGGGGCGTCGGTAACCCAGAGTTCAACACCGGCGTTCATAGCCCTGTTCCTCTCGTAGAACTCCCTGATTTCCTCAACCGTGACCAGGGGGTCTTTTTCACCGGCTATGAGGAGGAGCGGCTTTCTGACGTCATCGGCGTACTCTATGGGGTGAACCTCTCTCCCACCGCTGAAGAGCTTCGTGAAGGGCCTGACGAAGATGTGCAACCACTCGGGCAGTTTGGCGAAATATTTCAGCCCCCTAGCACCTGTCTTATCGAGGTCCATCGGCGGTGAATCGGCGACGCCGCAGCAGACCTCCGGAATCTCGGCGAGCGAGCGTATGGTCAGCATGGCACCCATCGAGAAGCCTATCAATCCAATTCTATTGCTACTCTCAGGGTGCTTCTCCCTCAGCCACCTTACGGCGGCCCTCACGTCGGCTATCTCCCTATCGCCGACCGTCGTGTACTTCCCTTCGCTCTTTCCATGGGCTCTGAAGTCAAAGGCAAGGACGTTGTAGCCCTCCCTGAGAAGGAACTCGATCGTGGGCTTTATGTAGAGGTCGTTCCACCTGCTCGCCGTGTAGCCGTGTAGCGGAACGACCGTTTTGTCGCTCCCGTTCGGAATCCACCAGCCGCTCAGCTTGATCCCGTCCTCCGTTTCGATGGTGACATCCTCGTAGTCGAAGCCCAGCTCCTTGGGCGTCCAGTCCCCAATGAGGCGCGGCGGTTTCACCATTTTGTAACCCACGAAGGCCGAAAAGGCCAGAAAGAGCAAGAGGAGGAAGAGAACAAGCCAGACCATCATTCCCTCCTCACCTCGAGTTCCTTCATGCTCCATATAAGGGGCATCGCGAGGAACACCAGGATGGCCCCTATCGGGAAGAGAATGCGGTAGTTACCACCCGCCAGGTCAACGATGGCCCCACCTATGGTGCCCGCGAGCAGTACTGGGATTGACTTGGTGGCCTCGTAGACACCGTAGTAGCGCCCCGTGAAGGCCTCCTTCTCGAACTTGGTGAGGAGGTCTCCGACCACGGGGTAGGATGCCGCTATGAGCGCCCCCCACCCGATTCCGGCCATGAACAGTGCCATGTAAATCTGGGCCTCCGTGTGGATGAACCACCCCCACAGGAGCGGCAGGGCGAAGATGAGGCCCCCTATGATTATACTGAGCCTCCTTCCCACCCTATCGTAGACGTAGCCGCCAGGGAGGGAACCAATGAGCACGGCAACGTTGAAGAGCGCCATCAGATAGAGGCCCACCGAGGTCACTGCATCGATGTTCTCAGGTGTCGCATTGCCCTTGAGTATGAACGCTATGATACCGTACAGGAATATGGCTATGAACTCGAAGCTCATCCACCACAGGATCTGGGCCGTGTAGAACTTCAGGAAGTCCTTCGTGGCAAATATGCTCCTCACGTATCCCGAGAGACTCTCGTTTTCCTTTATCTCGGGGGTCTCCGGCTCCCTAACCTTGTGGTAGACAAAAGCCGCCGCGATGAAGAGGAAGAGTGCAGTGAGCCCGAATGGGCCGATGTAGTCCTTCCCATACTTCGCAACCAGGAACCCGCCAAGGCCAAAGAGGAAGAGGTTGCCGGCCCACTCGAGGAGCGTTATAACTCCGCTCGCCTTTCCTCGCTGGCCGCTCTCAACCGTGTCCGGCATCAAAGCCCTGAACTGGGCGGTGTAGAGGTGGAGTGAGAAGTACAGGAAGCCCAGCGTGAGGGCGAAGGCCCAGAGGGGAGCGCCCATCTTGTAGGCGGTCCATATCATGAACGTCGCCAGCGCCGCGAGGATGCCCCCTATGAATATGAAGGGTCTCCTCCTCCCGTGCCTTGACTTGAGGGTATCGCTGTAATAGCCGAGGAGCGGCGGGATTATTAAGCCTATAAACCCCTCGAGTGCCAGAATGCTTCCCTTCACAAAGGCGGAACCGGTGTAGTCGGAGAGCAGGGGGAAAGAGAACCCCTTGTTGAGGGCCCATCCCATGCTCCTGCTGAATCCCAGGAGAGCCAGACCGAGAACAACACCCCAATTGAAGCCCTTTCGTTCCATGGTATCACCCCCTTATTCTCAAGCAATCTATGACGATTTGGATTTCAACAATTAAAATAGATAGGGAAATTGAACTCAATCCATATCCGGGACGTAGTCGAGGGCGTCGCCCTTCCTCCGAACGATGTCGCCCCTCCGGACGAACTGCATCGCCAGGGCCGCGAGTATGAAGAAGAGCGTCGCGAAGGGCAGGAGGGTCCTGTAGCCGATAACGTCGAGGAACGCCCCCGCGAAGGGCGGGGCAACGAGGTTTGCCGCCTGGCTGAAGAAGTAGTAGAGACCCGTGTACCCTCCAAGCTTCTCCTCGGTCGTCATGTCCACGACCATCGGCAGGGAATTGACGTTGATCATGGCCCATCCCATACCGCCCACGAAGAACAGGCCCATGAATGTCATGACGACGGGGTCGCTCAGGGAGCTGGACTCCGGTTTCGAGCCCTCGCCGACGAGGTACGCGGCAAGCATTATTCCGATGACTATTATGAGACCCAGGGTTATCGTCCTCCTCCTTCCGAAGCGGCCGCCGATGAACCCGGCAGGGATTGCGAAGAGCATGAAGCTCAGGCTGAAGACGCCGAGCATGAAGGCTCCCGTGCTCTCCTCTATTCCAAGGTAGTACTTGGCGTAGCTGGTGAAGAAGGTCTCCAGCGAGTTGAAGGCTATGAACCAGAGGAATATCGCAAGGAGGACGGCCAGAAGGCTCCTCTCGTGACTCGTGAACACGTCCTTGAGGTTGTCCTTCAGTTCACCGAAGCTCCTGTGGGATGTCTCGGAGAGCAGCTTCCTCACGCTTATCTTCTTCCCGGGAACGCGGTACTCCTCGGGCTCGGGAACGACGAGAACAACGAGTACGTTGGCGAGGAGCATTATCGCGGCACCGAAGTAGAAGGGATACGCGTAGTTCATGTCGTAGAGCGCCTTGCCTCCGAAGTACGCCAGCAGGGCGCCGAGACCTCCCATGAAGTTGATTATTCCGTTGGCCTGGCTCCTCTTTTCGCTCGGCGTTATATCCGGCATGAACGCAACGACCGGGGAGCGGAACAGCGCCATAAAGAAGTTCATCAGGATAATCGTTCCCATGAAGAGGGCCAGACTTTCGTGGGTCCTCGCTACCGGGATGAGCGCGAACATCAGAGCCGCCGACGGTGCGCCCAGCAGTATGTACGGCTTACGCCGCCCGATCCGCGTTCTCGTCATGTCGCTGAGCGCGCCTAGGAACGGGAGCAGGAGAACCGCGAAGAGGTTGTCGATGGTCATGATGAAGCCCGTGGCAGTCTTGCTGAGGTGGAACGTATCCTGGAGAAAAATCGGGATGTATGCGTTGTAGAGGGCCCAGATAATGCTTATTCCGAAAAATCCAAAGCCGAGTATGAATATCCTGCTGTACTTAAACTCCAATCCGTACACCCCCATCTATTGGCAGGGTTTTAATTAACAGAAAAAGAATACACGGATGAAACTTTTAAGACTTGTGAGCTCATTTTTGAGCGGTTAGAGAGGTGACAACTATGGACAGTGAGAGACCTCTCATCCTTGGACACAGAGGAGTCAGGGGGAGACTCGAGAACACGCTGCCATCCTTCGAGAGGGCGCTTAAATACGCGGATGGTGTGGAGTTCGATGTGAGGCTGACCCGCGACGGAAAGCTCGTAACCCAACACGACGGGGCTTTTACTCCAACGGGGCTTTCTATCCCCTCGAAAAGCTAACCTTCGTCGAGCTGAGAAGGCTGCACCCGATGGGGCGGATGATACCACGGGTGGAGGACGTCTTCACACGACTTCACGGTGCGGTATTCAACGCCGACGTTAAAGAAGGCAATGCGGTTGAACCCCTGCTAAGGGAGGCGGAACGGTACGGGACCCTCGAGAGAACAGTCTTCTCCTCGGAGAGGCCGGAGATAGTGGAGACCGTTCTGAAGGCATGCCCCGACTGCAGGGTGGGTTTTTCCATAGTGGGCTACTCCTCCCTCATGTGGGTTCCGCGGTTGAAGGGCATCTACTCCCTCCACGTGCCAATAGATGCCGTTTCGTACGTTGGGTACGAGGCGTTCAGGAGCCTTCTCCAAGCCTTCAGAAAGCGTGGACTTAAAATCCACCTCTGGAACCACGGGATGGACGAACTCCGCTGGGTGCCCAGGCTTCTCCCCCTCGTGGATGCCGTCATCTCGGACGACCCAGCGAGGCTTAGAAAAGTTTTTACGGTCTGAGGCGAGTATCAGGGAGGTGATTTTCGTGGCGGAAAGAAAGGTCTTCTTGCTCGGCCACAGGGGCTACTCCGCCAAGTACCCCGAGAACACGCTTCTTGCTTTCAAAAAGGCAATTGAAGCAGGTGCCGATGGAATTGAGCTGGACGTGTGGCTGACAAAGGACGGGGAGGTCGTGGTGATCCACGACGATACGGTTGACAGGACGAGCAACGGGAGCGGTAAAGTCAAGGATATGACGCTGGACGAGCTGAAGTCCCTGGACTTCGGGAACGGGGAGAGGATTCCAACGCTCGAAGAGACCTTTGAAGCCCTCCCGGAGGATGTCTTAATCAACGTGGAGATAAAGGATGCAAAAGCGGTGAAAAAGACGGCCGCAATAATCGGAGCAAACAACCCGTCGAGGGTTATGGTGTCTTCGTTCCTAATCGATGCCCTCATGGAGTACAGGAAACACGACAGGGAGACAAGGATGGGGCTCCTCGTGGACAGGGAAGAGACGCTCGCACGGCTCCCTACCCTCATCGGGGAGCTATCTTTGTGGTCAATAAATCCCCCGGCGGAGGCGCTTGAACTCATCGGTGTGGAAAAAACCGTGGGCGCCCTCCAGATGGCCAGGAGGGCGGGTCTTAAGGTCGTTCTGTGGTCCCTCAAAGATGAGACCTACTACGCCAACGATAACCTCGTCCGCCTCGGCGGACTCTTCAATGGGGTCATAGTCAACGACGTGGAAAGGATGATTGAGTACCTTGGGAACATTGGGTTGAGGTAAAACTTTTTAAGGTTCTTCTCTTTACTAATTACGATTGGAGATGAAGGCACGGGTCGTCCTGCTCATCACGGCAATCGTTCTCATGATATCGGCGGCGCTTCTTCCTCCAGAGAGACACTCAGAGCAACCTGAGATTTTCGTACCGCCCAACATGGAGAACTTCACGGAGGAGCTCAAAGAGCGCAACCTAACGGACATGTGGAAGTGCAACCCCGCGAGGGAGCTCCTCGTGACCTGCAACATCAGGGACGATTGGGGAATGAAAAGAACGGTTTCCGCCTTCAGCAAGTTCCCTCATGGGAGCATAAACCTCAAAGAAGGGCGCGGTGAGTTCGAAGTCACGATTCTCAACGAGAGCGCCTTTTGGAAGGAACTGCCAGCCTTCTGCGTGATACGGGGAACAAAAGCGGAAGACGAACCACCCAGCCAAGAAGGACTTGAGGAGCTCAACGCCTTTCGCGAGCTCGAGAGCATCCTCACCGACCCCGAGGAGAGGGAGATAATCCACAACAAAACCATTGACCTTGGGTACGGGCTCGGCCTCAAAAGCGAGGTCCCCGTCTGCAACGTCACGGTGGCCCACGTAATCCTCGTTTACCCATTTAGAAAGGAGAGCAACGTCCCGTTCATGCTCGCCCTGTGGGCTGGGGTGGCTCTAATCGGCGCGATAGGGCTGGTGGTGGTATGGAGAGAAAGAGACTGATGCGGGCTTTTGTTCCGTTTATAGTTTTTGTTCTCCTCGCACTAATCTTCCCCGGGGTTTACCTACACAAAACCCTACGGGAAAAGAGCATTGAGGCGGGCTTGGACGAACTCGAGAAGCTCAACGTCCCCAACGCCCCGCGAGCTGGGCCCTGCAACATGGTGGTTCTCTACGTTTACATGAACGGCGGCGAAGACGCAGAGGAGCTTGAGGAGCTCCTGCAGAGATTTCATATCAACGTCAGAGTCTCAAGGGAGGATAAGTGGTTCCTTAGCATGGTCGGAAGGCTGAGGATTGAGCAGCTGGACGACTTCATGAAGGAAAGCGAGAGGGACGGGTGGATTGCGGTCTACTACAACGAAACTGAGACCTGTGCTGAATGGATTTCCAATGACGAAATTGAAAACAGGATAATCCTTGCCCACCTTGACCAGCTGTCACCTGAAAGCCGAGATGTTCTCCTTAGGGTGGTCAGGAGAAACAGGCGGGATATGAAAAAGACGAGGGAAAGCATGGAAAAGTGGGCGGACCTCACCATCTTTGTCCACTCCGGGGGAGAAGCAACCCCCGATGATTTCCACCAACTCTCTGTCCTGCTCGCTACCTTGGGCATCCTCGTTGGGTTCGGGTCAATCCTAGCCATCATCTCCAGGAAGGAGGAACGAAACCGTTAATACCCCCAATGCCCCTTCTCTAATTCCGGTGGTACCATGGAGCAATTCATCCTCTCCCTCGACGAGGGAACTACCTCGGCTAGAGCAATAATCTTCGACAGGGAGAGCAACGTTCTAAGCGTCGGCCAGTACGAGTTCCCCCAGCACTACCCCAAACCCGGCTGGGTCGAGCACAACCCGGAAGAAATTTGGGACGCCCAGTTCAGGGCCATCAAGACCGCCTTAGAGAGGGCCAAGGTTGAGCCAAGCCAAATAGCGGCGATAGGCGTTACCAACCAGCGCGAAACGACGATAGTCTGGGACAGGAGCGGTAAGCAACTCCACAACGCGATAGTCTGGCAGTGCCGGAGAACGGCTGAGATGGTGGAGGAGATAAAGAGGGAATACGGTGATGTAATCAAGGAGAAAACGGGCCTCGTGCCTGATGCCTACTTCTCGGCCAGCAAGCTGAAGTGGCTCCTCGATAACGTTCCCGGTCTGAGGGAAAAGGCCGAGAGGGGAGAGGTTCTCTTTGGAACTGTCGATACCTTCCTAATCTACCGCCTCACCGGCGAGCACGTCACAGACTACTCCAACGCCTCAAGGACGATGCTTTTCAACATCAGGAGGCTCAAATGGGACGATGAGCTTCTCGAAATCTTCAATATCCCCGAGGAGGTTCTGCCCGAGGTCAGGGAATCGAGCGAGGTCTACGGCTACACTAAGAGTGAACTCATCGGTGCGGAGATACCCGTCAGCGGCGACGCGGGCGACCAGCAGGCGGCACTGTTCGGCCAGGCGGGATTCGAGGCAGGAATGGTCAAGGCCACCTACGGAACGGGGAGCTTTATCCTGGCCAACACGGGGAAGACCGTCCGCTACTCCGACAACCTGCTCACGACAATAGCGTGGGGACTCAATGGGAAGGTCACCTATGCCCTCGAAGGGAGCGTCTTTATAACCGGTGCCGCTGTGCAGTGGCTCCGCGACGGAATCAGGATAATAAAGAGCGCGCCCGAGACCGAAGAACTCGCGAGAAAACTTGAGAGCAACGAAGGTGTTTACTTCGTCCCGGCCTTTGTTGGACTCGGTGCCCCTTACTGGGATCAGTTCGCGAGGGGGCTGATAATCGGCATAACGCGCGGAACCGGCAGGGAGCACCTCGCGAGGGCAACTTTAGAGGCCATAGCCTACCTGACGCGCGATGTGGTCGAGGAGATGGAGAGGCTCGTCGGAATAAAGGAGCTCCGCGTCGATGGAGGGGCGACTGCGAACGACTTCCTGATGGAGTTCCAGGCGGACATACTCAACAGGCGCGTCGTCAGGCCCGTCGTGAAGGAGACCACAGCTTTGGGAGCGGCATATCTGGCCGGCCTCGCCGTCGATTACTGGGGGAGCCTCGAGGAGATAAGGAGCCTGTGGAAGGCGGAGAGGGTCTTCGAGCCGACGATGGACGAAGAAACGAGGGAGCGGCTCTACCACGGCTGGAAGGAGGCTGTGAAGAGGGCGATGGGCTGGGCGAAGGTTGTTGGAGTCTGACGAACGCACGGCTCCGGTCTCCTTCTTTTTTTGACATTTTTCTTCTCCAAGCCTCGCCCTTTGGGGTGGGTTACGAACAACCACCCAGCTAGCCCTTAAGCGGGAAAGCGATACTCTTTTAAAGCCTAAAATTCATACCATGCTTTGATATGAAGAGGACAGTAACGGTCAAACTCCAGCCCTCAAAAGAGCAGGAGAAAATCCTTTTTGAATTAGCTCACGCTTCAGCAGTAATCTGGAACAAGCTCAACTACCAACGCTTGAGACAATTCAAAGAATTCGGCAGGATTGATTTTAACGGGACTGAAAAAGAAGCTTATCACGAGTTCAAAAACTGGGTTGGAGGTTCGACAGTTCAACAATTGGCCAGAAAGAACGCCGAAAGCTGGAGAAGCTTCTTCCAACTCAACAAGAAGAAAAAGAGTGGGGAACTGCCAGAATGGTTCAGGCCGAAACCTCCGGGGTTCATTGGGGAAGAAAACGGAAAGAAACTGTTCATTATCCCGCTTAGGAACGACCAGTATAAGATTGACGGGAACGTTATTGGGTTGAGGCGCCTCGGGAAGTTTGGAAGGCTGAGAATCCAGTTTAAAGGAAAAATTCATCTTAAAGGCAAGCAGGGGCGGTTGGAGATAACTTACGACGAGGTAAAGCGGAAATGGTACGCTCACATCAGCCTTACCGTTGAGGAAAAACTACTCAACGGAGAATGGGTTGAAGTTCCAAGGCAACCGTTGGGCAACGTTTCAGCAGGGATTGACCTGGGAGTGAACAATTTAATGGCAGTTTACGTTGAGAGTGGAGAGAGCTTCTTGGTCAATGGCAGACCCTTAAAGAGCATTGCATTTTACTGGCGGAAGAGAATAGCCGAGTATCAGTCCAAACTCAATAATTCTGGCTGTAAAAAGAGTAGGAAGCTCAAAAGAATGCACGAGAAGGCTAAACTACAAGCAAAACACTACATCAACACTGCCGTAAGGCAGACTGTGGAGAAGCTCTACCGCCTTGGGGTTAGCAAAATTGTCGTGGGTTACCCGAAGGGGATAGCCAGAAACTCTTATAGGAGCAGGAAGCAGAATTTTATCCTCTCTCACGTCTGGCGGTTCAATACCGTGATTCAACGGCTCAAGGAAGTGGCTGAGGAGTATGGTATCTCTGTTGTGGTTGTGAACGAGGCTTTCACTTCTCAATCTTGCCCTCTCTGCGGCCAACGCCATCCTGATGGGAGGATTTTCAGGGGTTTGTTTAAGTGCCGTGGAGAGGGCGTTGTTATGAACGCTGACCTTGTTGGAGCGTTTAATATCTTGAAGAAGGTTGTGGAAACCATAACCCCGAGCCTCTCGGCCTTGGCTGGCGGTAGGGGTAACTGGCCTAAGACCGGGCCGGAGGGGTTCTTTGAACCTCCTTCAAAAGGGGTGATGAGAACCCCTCAAACTTCCCCGCCCTTGAGTTAGGGGGTTCCCCCGACAGAAACCCCATCCTTCAGGACGGGGAGGAGGTCATGTACATGCAAAACCTGAAGTTACTGGCAGGGCAGACGCCATATCTGTTCATTTGATGAGTGTCCACCCATGTCCTTCCCCCTCATGCCCAGAGCTGTTCTCTCCCCCCTTTTCAGCCAAACTTAAGGTTAAGGAAAGCTTTAAAACGATGAAAATCCTTTCTCAAGTTAAATCGGGGTGAAGAGCATGAAAACGAAAGTTGCCATAATAGGCGCGGGGATTAGTGGGGCCAGTATAGCGCGCGTCCTGAGCCGGTACGAGAACCTCGAGGTTCACCTAATAGAGAAGGCCCCGGACGTTGGCTGGGGCGTCAGCAAGGCGAACACGGCTTTGATCCACGGGGGTTACGACGATGACCCGGAGAAGTATCCGACGAGGGCGAAGCTGTGTATAAAGGGAAACAGGCTCTGGCACCAGTGGGTGAAAGAGCTTGAGATTCCCCACATCTGGAACGGGGCCCTGATAGTCGCAACCAGGGAGGAGGACTTCGACGAGCTTGAGAGGCTTCTGGAGCGTGGAAGGCAGAACGGCGTCCCAGAGATGAGAATTGTGGACAGGGAAGAGCTCTTCCACCTCGAGCCGAACCTGACCCCTGAAGCGATAGGCGCCCTGTGGGTTCCGATAGTGGGACAGATTGGGCCGATTCCAGCCGTTATAGCGATAACCGAGAACGCGGTAGCTAATGGCGTAAAAACCCACCTCGAGACAGAGGTCACCGGCATAAAGGCCGAGAACGGCGAGGTTAAGGGAGTTGAAACTAACAACGGCTTCATTGAGGCCGATATCGTCATCAACGCCGCGGGCCTCTACGCCGACAGGGTAGCGAGAATGGCGGGCATAGATTACTTCGAGATACACCCGAGGAAGGGAGAATACTGGCTCTTCGACGAGGGAATCCCCGGACCGAGGAGGGTCCTCTTCCCGACCCCAACCCCGATAAGCAAGGGAATCGTAGTAACAACCGAGATATCCGGCCATCTGATGATAGGGCCGAACGCCCAGGATCTGCCGCCCGAGGAGAAAGAGGATCTCGCCACCACCCGGGAGGGGCTTGAGCAGGTCTGGGAAGGGGCAAAGAAGCTCTGGCCCCAGCTCCCGCCGAAGAGCAAGGTCATCAGAACCTTTGCCGGATTAAGGCCAGAGCCCAGCGGGGGAGACTTCATAATCAAAGCGGAGGAAGAGGTCTGGGGCTTCATCAACGTCGCCGGAATCCGTTCGCCAGGACTGACGAGCGCTCCAGCGATAGCCTACGAGGTTGCCGAGATAATCGGGCGCGACCTCGGGATAAAACTGGTCGAGAAGTCCAAATGGAGCCCCTACAGGAAGGAGATAAGCCACCTCTTCATGATGAGTCCCGAGGGAGTGAACGAGGCCGTAAAGAGGAACCCCTCCTACGGAAAGGTGGTCTGCAGGTGCAACAACGTGAGCGAGGGGGACGTGCTTGAAGCCATCGAGAGGATGAAGTTCATAGGCGTTAAAACGCCAAGCGTGGATTCCGTGAAGTTCAGGACGAAGGCAACCACCGGGACATGCCAGGGGAGCTTCTGCAGGCCGAAGATAGTCATGCTCCTCGCGAGGGAGTACGGCGTTGAGCGTGGAAGGTTACCCTGAAAGGTAAGGGAAGCGAGATTGGAGTGGGCGACGTCAAGGCCCTTCTCAGGGGTGATGCCTGATGTTCCCGGGGATTCCGATGCTGAACTACGATGTTGTGGTCATCGGCGGCGGACCCGCCGGCATGGCGGCCGCGGTAAGGGCTAAGGAGCTGGGGCTGAACGTTCTCCTCCTGGATGAGAACGACTACCTGGGAGGGATACTCCCCCAGTGCATACACCCCGGCTTCGGACTGCACTACTTCAGGGAGGAGCTAACCGGCCCGGAGTTCGCGGCGAGGCTCGCGAAGAGGCTGGTTGAACTTGGGGTGGAATACAGAACCGCCGCGAGGGTTATGGAAATCAGAAACTACTCCGACCTGGAGAAGGTCGTAATCTTCACATCTCCAAGCGGGGCTTATCAGGCGTGGGCCAAGGCAGTCATATACGCCGCCGGCGCTCGCGAGAGGCACGCCTTCGAGATAGGAATAGTCGGCGATAGGGTTGCCGGAATCTACACCGCAGGGGAGGCACAGACGCTTATGGACATCTACGGGGTAATGCCGGGCAGGGAGGTTGTGATAGTCGGTTCCGGCGACGTCGGCCTGATAATGGCGCGCCGCTTCGCCCTTGAAGGAGCGAAGGTGAAGGCCGTCATCGAGTTAATGCCCTACCCAGGTGGATTGGCCAGAAACGTTATGATTCTGAGGGACTTCGAGATTCCCCTTTACCTGAGCCACAAGGTTGTCGAGGTGCGGGGCAGGGGAAGGGTCGAGAGGGTGAAGGTAGTAAAAGTGGACGAGAACCTCAACGAAATCCCCGGAAGTGAGTTCTGGATCGAGGCGGATACACTGATTATCTCCGCCGGACTGGTTCCGAGCGTCAAGAAGCTGACGGCCATAGGCGTTGAGATCGACCCATCCACCGGTGGGCCGGTTGTGAACGACAGGCTCGAGACGAGCGTTCCCGGGGTTTTCGTGGCTGGAAACGCGCTCCTCATCAACGACCTCGTCGATTACGTTGCAGAGCAGGGAGAGCTGGCGGCCGAAGGGGCGAAGGAGTTCATCGAGAACGGCGGAATAGGGAGCAGGAAATGGATCGGGGTTGAGAAAGGAGAAAACGTCCGCCTCCTCGCCCCACACCGCCTCAGCGGGGAGCGCGACGTTTACCTCTACCTGCGCGTCGCCAGGCCAATGGAAGACGTCGAACTCAGGATCCCCGAGGCCGGGAAGCGCGTAAAGCTCTCCCTGGCAACGCCGGCCGAGATGCTCAGGGTGAAGCTGAAGGCGGAGGAGATCAGGGATGCAGAGAAGCTTACCGTCGAGGTGGTGAGGGAATGACGAAAACGTACCGCTTCACGTGCATCGTCTGCCCCCTTGGGTGCTCTATTGAGGTAAGGGTTGAGGACGGGAAGGTCATAGGCGTCACCGGGCACACCTGCCCCAGGGGGCAGGAATGGGCAGTGGAAGAGGCCACCAACCCCAAGAGGGTCATCATGAGCGTGGTTAGGGTTAAGGACGGCGCACTACCAACGGTGAGCGTTAAAACCGCGGAGCCGGTACCGAAGGAGCTGATTCCGGAGCTGATGAAATTCCTGGCGGAGTTGAAGCTCGAGGCACCTGTGGAGATCGGGGAAGTCGTTGCCGAGTGGAACGGAATAAAAATAGTGGCTACGAGGGGGGCTTAGCCCCCTCACCAGAATATTTCCTCGAAGTCCCCCGCGCGCTCAATTCCCAAAAAAAGTTTGCAAAAAGTGGAAAGCCCTCTCTAAGAACACTCACGTTCAGGATTAGGATATCAGCGCTTCCACGGCCCGAGCATCTCGAAGCTCCCGCGGATTTCCGTGACCTCGTCCATGTTCCAATCAGTGTAGTGCATCTCGCGCCTCCATGTGAAGCGTCCACCCTTAAGTCCGCCGTCACCGTCCACCCGGAGAAAGGCGACTATTTCGTACCTCTCCTCGACCCTGCTCCCGTTCTCGATGGTCCCAACGGCGTAGCTATCGGTCCCCCTGAGAACGACGCGGATTTCATATTCATCTCGCCCGACCTTCTCGATTCCCTCAACCGTGCCCTCCTTTAAAACCCAGCTCGCGAAGTTGAGTGCATTCCACTCCACGCCTTTGCTGTTGAGTACAACGTCCCAGTTGAGGTCGTAGAACTCCTCGCCAGGAAACGCCCTGATAAGCGAGGTTCTGTTACCCGAAGTCACCCTCCAGAAGGCGCTCCCGTTGTCATAGTTCACGCAGGCAAGGATTTCCTTCTCAGTGAGATTGTCGGCAAGCTCCGCCCTCCAGCAGAAGGAGTTCTGGCCCCCAATGGCATCGAGAACGTCCTCCACAGATGGCCTTCCCAGCGTCCCATCCACCACGGCCCAAACTGCCAGCACTACGAGAACAGCCACCGCGGCCGCAACCGCCGTTTTTCTCATCACACCCACCGAAAAAAGTTTGAAAATGGAAGGCTATAAAGGTTACCATCCAGGGATGGAATCTCACAGCGCCTCAAACTTCTGCAGGAATATCCTGAGGTCCGTTCTGAAGGGTTCCTCGGCCCGCTCAATCTCCTCGTTCAGAAACTGGAGGAAGTTCTCTCTATCGGTGGCCTCCTCCCAGAGGCGCTTTACCAGATTCTCCAGCCGATCATAATACTCCACGTAAGGTCTGGCTTCAAATAGAGCCTCCTCTAGCTCATTCACAGTCCGTCCCTCCTCTTGAACCAGTAGTACCACAGCCTGCTCCTGTCCTCCGCCTGTCCCAGGAGGAGGAAGTAGCGGAGCAGGGCAAGGTTCAGGATTATGAAGAATATCAGCAGGATGTTGTACGCGGGGACGCCAGCACTCATGAACGCGTAGTAGTCCCAGATGAAGTGCAGAAACATCGCCAGCAGGAAGTACGAGGCCGTGGAGGTCATTTTGCCCTCCGCCTTCATGCCGTAGGCCACTCCTATCACGGCACTCCATGTGGCATGGGCGAGGGGGGTGAGGAACGCGCGCATCACGGTTACTCCGAGACCCCAGCCGAGGCCGTAGAGGAAGTTCTCCGTCGCGGCGAAACCGAGGCCCGCAGCCACGCCGTAGACGAGGCCGTCCATTATCCCATCCATCTGTCCCGCCTTGAATGGCCAGCGTATAGCCAGCGCCTTGGCGGGTTCTTCCACTATTCCGGCCACGAGGGCGACGTAGAATGCAGACGCGGGCAGGAGGGGCTGAATGGCTCCACCGAGGGTCAGAAAGCTCTCCAGAATGAACGCTATCCCAACCGAGAGCGTCCCTCCCAAGATGAATGTGCCCAGGACGTACCTCCTCGGCTCGGGCTCGTACCTGTCGGCGTGATAGAAGTACCAGAGTATCGCCAGTGCTGGCCCGTACGCAAAGAACACCAGACCGCTGAACGCATCCACCGCAGATCCACCAAAAGAAAATGGGGGAAGTGGGATTTAAAGGTTTAGCATCCACTCAGGAAGTCTGCCAGGTCGATACCCTGTGCACTGAGGTACTCGACGAGCTCCTCGGGCGGCTCAACCACGGCGGCGTTGGGGTTCCTGACGTCTATCGTGATCACGTCAACCCACTTGGCGCCATCCTTCTCGTAATAGACGGTTTTCTTTATCTCAACCGGAATCAGGTCCCTAGTGAGCCTGACTTCGATTCTGGTCCGGTATGCGTTCGTCACGTTGGGCCCAATCGCGGTGCCGCCGGTCTCATTGGCGTAGATAACATAGTAATCCCCATCCTCGATGACCCTGACGTTATCGATGTTAAGGATCTCCCAGAGCCCGCTGAGGATCGTGGAGTTGAAATCCTGCCCTTCACCCGGTCCGTAGCACGAGGCCTCCCAGGTCACGGTGCCGTTCCGGTCGAAATAGCTTGCGTAGCCGCTGGAGGTGGTGTAGTAATAGCTCCTATAATACGAGCCGCCGCCTACGGAGCTGTTCGAGAAGGTGGAGACGGATTTGAGCTTCCTCTCAAAGTCAATCGCACCCTCGTTCGAGAGCTGGGCCACGAGTTTTGTTCCGTTGTAGCTGTCCACGTGCATGGTGTACTCGTAGCTCTTAAGGGATTTTATGGCGTTTTCCATATCATCGGGGGTAAAAGGAAGGTTCGCGGCGGTCGTCGTGGTCGTGGTTGGAGCAGGGGTCGTCCCGCCCCCGGAGATGCAGCCCGCGGCAAAGACCACCAGAACAATGAACAGGCCAATGTAAAGCTTCCTCATTCCATCACCCGAGATAACTCCCCCACGGGGTATTAAAAGGTTAGCATCGCCCCCAGGGGTGTTCCGGTGCCAGTGAGGTTTCTTCTTCGCAGCTCAAATTTTGTTAAGGGAACCGAAAAGGTTTTAAATCCGTCCACCAATGGAACATCGGTGAGTAGAAATGCCCCATATTGGGTTTGCAAGGAGTCCGTACGGACCGGCCAAAACCTACGAACTGATCATGGATGAACTAAGAAAGCGCGGTTTTAGAATAGGGTTCTCAAAACATCACTGGATGGGGGATGCCCCATTCGGGCTTGTTATAGTGGAAACCGAAAGGGGGGCGATAGCCATCAGGTGGAACATCGGGGATGCTTTCACCATTAGACTCGAAGAGGTTAACGACGACGATTGGGATGGTTTTGTGGAGGATACCCTCGAATACCTCAGCGGCGATTGATGTAGTGAATCCCAGTGGCATTCATTAGCTCCCGCACTTTTTCTATGTCCAGCAGGGCATAATCATCGTTCATTGGGGGTGCGGTGAATCCTATGTAAGAGCCGTTGACAAAGCGCCAGTTACCGAGTTGCTGGAAGTAAACGTCGTTTCCCCCAGTAGAACTTTTGCTGACCCATATTTCGATCGAGAGAACGTCTGGGCGTTCCGTGAAATTAACGGCAAGAACTCCGTACCTCCGGACGTTGGTGCAGTTCTGGACTTCAAAATTCAGCCCAAGTGAATTCAACGTCCCCCCGTCCAGCTCATATACCGTGAGCTTTCCAGGGTGGTCAAAGGAATATATGTACGCCACCATGCAGTCCGTCAGAATAGAGTCTTCCACGACGAACTGCCAGCCCTTCTGGGCATCGGGATTTTTGACCCCCAGATAAATCGCGCTAACATTCGGGGGAGGTGGGCTGACGTCCCCGATGATGTTATCCCACCACGGCCCAACACCTAGGATGACCATGACCGCAAAAATCACCAGCAGTCCGATTACCACCTTATTCCGCATAACCCTCATCACCCTTAATATTCCACATTCAAACTAAAAAAGTTTCTGGGCATATCAGCGTTTTGTTTTAACGTTCTCAATGACGTCGAATATACTCCACAGGTCCCTTATGACGTGGAGGTGAGGTATCAGGGCCAGTTTTTCGGGGTTCTTCTCCACGAACCTCGCTGTGAACGGGAAGTAGTACCAGACGTACTCGGTGTTCTCGTCGCCGTGGCCCACGAAGCGCCAGGGCTTGTCGTCCACCCAGATGAAAACGTCATCCCCGTACTTCTCGCGAACAAGCCGGAACGCCTCATCTATGGTCATATCGTGGCCAAAGACGATGACGTCGTCGAAGAGGTCGTAGATGCCCATCCGCTTCAGGCGCCGCACCTTCATGCCATCGATGAAATCCTCCGCCGAGAAGGAGAGGACCACGTGGCCATCCTCCCTGAGCTTCTTCAGCAGTTCGATGGAGTCGTCAATGGGCTTCGTGAGCTCGGCCCTCTCCTCGAACCATGTCTCAAAGAACTTTGTGCGTAGGAAGAACGGCGGCCTGCTTTTCTTCTTGTGCTTTCCAAAGGTAGGCCTCTCAAACTGGAGCTCGATTTTAGTCAGGAGCTTCGCCCAGACGGCCTTTCCGGGAAGCCATCGGTAGCGCCTCTCGAGCGCACGCTGAAACGCCTCCCCAATGCACGAGTACGTATCCGCTAGAGTTCCGTCGAAGTCGAAAGCGATTATCATGACGACCCCCTTACTGGGGAGGAAGATGGACATTTAAGCGTTGTCCCGGTGACTTTTCCATGTCGGATGATACAGCATGACCCAGAGGACTCCAAAGGCTATAACCTCAGTAACTCGAAAAAGCTTTAATCCTGCGTTACTTTTTCTTTTTGAAAGCCTCGCCCTTCAGGGCGGGGAGGAGGTCAGATCTACACCTACGTGAGCAAGGACGACTGGCTCGACGACGACGTGGACGGCTGGGCCATAAGGAACATCGAACTCCACGCCAACTTCGACGTGAATGCGCCGAGCGGCTTCAAGACCCTCGACGGCAGGGCCTACAGCAAGGTTCAGTGGGCGGTCTACGAGACCATGCAGTACGACATAAGGGCCATGGCCGGACTCATGGAGAAGTTCTTCGAGGACGTCGGCGTTACTGGCTGAGGCCTTTTATCCCCCTATTTTTTCCTCCGACATTTTCACCCGCGGCACAAAGCATATATTACTGGTACTTCAACTTTCAACGAGCGTCTTAAAGCTCAGAAGGTGATAGGTATGGGTAGGCACTACCTTCCAAACTCGGCCCATAAGGATGAAATGCTGAAGGAAATCGGATTCACATCGATTGAAGATCTCTTCTCTGACGTCCCGAAGGGAATGGTTCAGAAGTTCAACCTGCCCGAAGGGAAGAGCGAATACGAGGTATTCACAGAACTCAGCGAAATTCTAAGCAAGAATAAAACCGTCCTCGAGATGCCGAGCTTCCTCGGCGCTGGAACCTACTTCCACTACGTTCCAGCCCACGTCAAGTACCTCATAGAGAGGAGCGAATTTTTGACGGCCTACACCCCCTACCAGCCGGAGGTAAGCCAGGGCATGCTACAGGCCCTCTTCGAGTACCAGAGCATCATCGCCGAACTGGTCGGCCTCCCGATAGTCAACTCCTCGATGTACGACTGGGGAACGGCTATGGCCGAGGCCGCCCTGATGAGCGCCCGCGTGACGAGGAGAAATAAGTTCATCGTTCCCAAGGCACTCAGCCCCGAGAAGAAGAGGGTTCTCGGAACCTACACCGGTGGCCCCGGCCTCGAGATAGTCGAGGTTCCGTGGGACGAGAGGGGACAGCTTGACATTGAGAAGCTCAAGGAGGCGGTTGAAGGCGCCGCCGGGGTCTACATCGAGATGCCCAACTTCTTCGGACTCCTCGAGGAGAACGTAAGGGAGGTCGGTGAGATAGCCCACGAGGCAGGGGCGCTCTTCGTGGTCGGCGTTGACCCAACCATACTCGGGATAGTCGAGGCGCCGGGAGAGCTTGGGGCCGACGTGGTGGTCGGCGAGGCCGCTTACTTTGGAAACCCCATGAACTTCGGAGGTCCGAGGGCCGGAATATTCGCGGTCAGGAATGACAAAAAGCTCATCCGCCAGATGCCCGGAAGGATAATCGGCATGACCAAGACGGCCGACGGGAAGAGGGACTTCGTGATGACGCTCCAGACCAGGGAGCAGCACATAAGGCGCGCCAAGGCGACTTCCAACATCTGCTCGAACGAGGCGCTGGTCGCGGTAGCGGCCGCGATACACCTTGCCACCCTCGGGCCGAGGGGACTGAGGGAGCTTGGCGAGATCATTCTGAAAAACACCGCCTACCTCAAGAGGCGCCTCGGTGAGGTTGGAGAGGTGGCCTTCGACGGTGTAAACTTCAAGGACGTGCCGGTTAAGTTCGAGGTTCCCTACGACGTCGTCCACGAGAGGCTCCTCGAGAGGGGCATACACGGCGGCTACTACATAGGCGGCCACTTCCCGGAGCTGGGGGAGACGGCGCTGTTCGCGGCGACCGAGACGACTAGGAAGGAGTGGATTGATGCCCTCGTGGAGGCCCTGAGGGAGATAATAAGCGAGGCGGAGCTGTGAGGTGGTGAAAATGTTCAGACAGGCCAAATGGGATGAGCCGACCATTTTCGAACTCTCGCGCCCCGGAAGGATTGGTTACACTCTTCCCAAGCCGATCGAGGAGATAGACGTTGAAATCCCGGAGAAGCTGAGGAGGAAGAGCCAGCTCAACCTCCCCGAGCTCAGCGAGCCTGAGGTTGTGAAGCACTACACCAGGCTGAGCGAGATGAACTACGGCGTTGACAACGGCATCTATCCCCTCGGCTCGTGCACCATGAAGTACAACCCAAAGATAAACGAGGAGATCGCCTCCCATCCGGGCGTTGCCTACGTCCATCCGTACCAGGACGAACGGACCGTCCAGGGAGCGCTCAGGATAATGTGGGAGTTGGAGCAGTGGCTGAAGGAAATAACCGGAATGGACCGCTTCACGCTCCAGCCGGCGGCTGGGGCGAACGGCGAGTTCACGGGCGTTTCGATAATAAGGGCCTACCACCTTGACCGCGGCGACACCCAGAGGACGGAGATGCTCGTTCCGGATTCAGCGCACGGGACCAACCCTGCAAGTGCAGCTATGGCCGGCTTCAAGGTCGTAGAGATACCCTCCAACGAGAACGGCACCGTTGATCTGGAGGCCCTTGAGAACGCCGTAAGTGAGAGGACGGCCGGTTTGATGCTCACCAACCCCAACACGCTCGGCATCTTCGAGGACGAGATACTCGAGATAGCGAAGATAGTCCACAAGGCCGGAGGTCTCCTTTACTACGACGGCGCCAACCTGAACGCAGTCCTCGGCAAGATAAGGCCGGGCGACATGGGATTCGATGTTGTCCACCTCAACCTCCACAAGACGTTCTCAACACCTCACGGCGGCGGTGGACCGGGAAGCGGGCCCGTTGGCGTCAAGGACTTCCTCAAGGACTACCTGCCGGTTCCGCTCGTGGGCTACGATGAGGAGCGTGGTTATTACCTCGACTACGACGTGCCAAAGAGCATAGGCAAGGTGAAGGAGCTCTACGGCAACTTCGCGGTGATAGTCAGGGCCCTGACCTACCTCAAGATAATGGGCAGGGAAGGCCTCAGGGAGGTCAGCGAGATAGCGGTTCTCAACGCCAACTACCTCACCCAGAAGCTGAAGGGAACGCGCGGCTACGAGCTGCCGCACAAGGAGCTGAGAAAGCACGAGGTCGTCTTCTCGGCAGAGCCCATGAAGAGAGAGACCGGGGTTAAGGCCCTCGACGTGGCGAAGAGGCTCCTCGACTTCGGCATGCACGCACCGACGATATACTTCCCGCTGATTGTGCACGAGGCCCTCATGATAGAGCCGACCGAGACCGTCAGCAGGGAGGAGATAGACGCCTACGTTGAGGCCCTCAAGAGGATCAGCGAAGAGGCCTACACCAACCCCAAAGTAGTCAAGGAGGCGCCCCACAACGCCGCCGTTGGAAGGGTGGACGACGTTCTGGCGGCCAAAAAGCCCATCTTAAGCTGGAGAATGTACCTCCGGCTGAGGGAGAAAGGCGAGATTGATTACTGAGGTGCCTTTTCTATTTCCTTATCCCCGATGTTGTCCAGAAAGATTTTTAAAGGAAGGGCACAAATATGTAATAGAAAACTTACACATGGGTGATTCATATGGCAGTTGGGGTTGGACGTGTTGAGAACACCGGATATGAGGTTGGATTTGATGAGTACGTTGTCCCAGTGAGGGGGTTCCTCCTCCAGAGGGGCAAGCTAGCGGGAATATACGTGAAGGGCAGAATAATCCCAGTAACCGAGGAGCTCCCCAAAGAGGTTCACCAAGCCGTTGTACAAGGCCGTGTCAAGAAGGAGATAACGGTGAGGGAGATACGCTACGGTGAAGAGGACGTAATAGAGGTTCTCATAGAAGCTGACTACCAGAGCCGGACCATCTTCACGACGAGCTGAGGTTCATGCCTCTCACCTCCAACACAATCCACAGCGGTTTTAAGCGGGCAACTTATCCGACGAATTTTGGTCAAAAAGCGTTTCCAAAAGCTTCACCAAAAGTTCGTAGCTCTTCTCCAGGTTGCACTTTGGAAAGGTGGTTTCTCAACTCAAGGCCAACGTTTCAGGTGAGAACCATTTTGGTGTTCCTGTTGAAGGGGTTTAACTCCAAAAGACGCCCGAAGGGCGTCAAAAAAGCAAACCCCTTGTACGGGAGTATTTTAGAGTTGTTCTCCGTGTTAAACGCTCCGATAATGAGAAACCACTTGAAAATTGACACTTCCAGAAGGGGCTACGAACCTTGATCAAACTTCGCCTTCGCGAAGTTTGTTAGAATGGAGCCCCGGGCGGGATTTGAACCCGCGACCGGCGGATTACAAGTCCGCCGCCCCACCAGGCTAGGCTACCGGGGCACGGTTTAAAGACTCCCCGGGGAAAATATAAAGTTTTCGCAGCCGGTTCTCGCGCCATGTTCCACAAAAATGACTGACATCCTTCATTGGGGAGCACCGTAAGATTTATAAATCCCCCCCATATTCCCTACATTGGGTCGTGCCGCCGTAGCTTAGTCGGTAGAGCGCCGGACTGTTAATCCGGCGGTCCCCGGTTCGAG